>CBFDAZ010000004.1:0-37997 GCA_965602825.1 uncultured bacterium | reverse complement strand
GATGTGGTACCGGTACACGGTGATCCGCTCGTTGTAGTTCCGGTACGTGCCGGGCTTGTGGTACGAGACACCGTTGTAGATGTACGCATTCTGCGGCTGCATTCCCCAGGCGTGGGAGAAGTAGTCCTCCGAGCCGGTACCGTGCATGTCAGGCGGCCACTTCTCCCCATCGATCATGAACATGTCGTCCCCCTCGCCCCACCAGCCGCCGTACAGGTTGTGGATGCTCATGTTGCAGCCGACGAAGTGTCCGCGGCCTTCGGCGTCGACCAGCAGGTAGTTGCCCTTGTCCGTCAGGTTGGGCTCATTCATGGCGAGCTTCCGCCACTCGTCCGATCCCTGGGGATGCTTCTGCGGCAGCCAGCCTTTGCAGGGATTCTCCCGGCGCCACCAGGCATGGAAGCAGCCCTGATCGACGGGCGGCGCGCTCAGTTCGTCGTAATCGACGTAGTAGTAGAACGAGCGCACATCCGTGTCGCACTCATTCACGACCTCGAGCTTGGCGCCGTGGCCGAACGGCATGGGGAAGTAGCAGTTCATTGCGGCCCGCTTGTCCTGGTGGGGATGGGCCGACATGTTCAGCACGCAGCAGGAGTAAGAGTTGACCTTGGCATGGCCCACGCCGAAGAAGTCGCCGATGGGGGACTCCACACTGGGGTAGTCCATCCCATCCCAGTACGCTCGCAGGAGCAGCTTGCGCAGGTAGAGCTCATCCTCACAACCGATCGTCACCCAGATGTGGCGGATGATGCCCGGCCCGGAGATCTCGGCAATGGTCCGCGTCTCGCCCTTCTCGATGTGCAGAGCGTCTCGGTTCTTCCCGGTCTCATCCCAGCTCGATATTCGTTTGCTGTGGCCACTTCGGAGGACGGCAAGGTCTCGGATCACGCGACTCACCTCGGTGTTGGTTGCATGGTTGACCGGGGACGGAGGTTCGCGAGGCGGGGGCAGCGCGCCTTCATGTGCGGGGACTGCCGGCTTCAGCGGCTATTCTCCCCAGAGGAAAGATGCACGGCCTTAGCGAAGCACTTTGCACTATGACACAGAACGCGGAGACCCAGTCCGGTGGAGAGATCGACGTCCTCGCTCTCGGGTCGGTGATGGTTGAGATCACGCCCACCGAGGCAGGCATCTCACTCGCTGAGGCACACGAGCTACTGCCCCTGGCCGGCGGCGCCGCCTGCAACTTCTCGGCGGCGTTGGCGCATCTGGGAATCGAGGTTGCCTTGGCTACGGCAGTCGGGGAGGATGAGTGGGGGGAGTGGCTGAGGGACCGCATGGCGGAGTTGGGGATCGACGAGTCTCGCGTCAAGACCATCCCCGGGCAGCTCACGACGGTCTCCTTCTGCTCGGTCGATCAGCGCGGGGGGAAGAGGTTCTACTTCCACCGCGTGGCCGGTCACAGCTACCCGATCATGGAATTGACCGTAGACGACATCTGCGGGGACGACTTCGGTGGAGCGCGCGTATTCGACTTCAGCGAGGCCGCCATCCGCAAGCAGCCTCTGAGAGATGTAGCGCTGGAAGCGGCCCGGAAGGCTCGGGAATCAGGGAAGCAAGTGTGCTATGCGGTCAACTTCCGACCGACCTCGTGGGATGATCCGCCACCGAAGATCCTCGCGGCCCAGCGACAGGCGATATCGCTGGCCGACATCGCCGTGATGAACCGTGAGGAGGCCACCTTCATCTCCGCCTCCGACAGCATTGAGGAGGCGGCCCAGTCGGTGGGCTCTCTGGGCCCGGGCGTCGTGGCAGTCACCGGTGGGGAGGAGGGGACTTGCCTCGCGGCGGATGACACCGTGGTCAATGTGCCTGCGCGCGCGGTCGAAGTGCTTTACGATGTGGGAGCCGGCGATGTGTTCCATGCGGGGCTGCTGGCCGGTCTGATCTCGGGCATGGCGCCCGAGGCGGCGACCCGATTCGGCTCAGACGCTGCGTCCCTGTGGATCAGCCGTCCTCCCGACCTCTCGACGTTGCCGACGCGGGAGGAGATCGAGGCCCTGCCTCCGGTCACCTAATGCTCCTCAGGCTACCTCGCCGGCCCGCGCAGCCCACTCCCGCTCGAATTCCCTCTGAGACAGGCCAAACGCCGACCTGAAGGCCTTCGCCTCGCTTCGGGTCGCCAGGTCAGTCACGAACTGCCGCATGGCTGACTCGCCGTATGTGTCCAGGAGGCGCCGCACGAGGCCGTAAGCCGTCGCGCCTCGGTCTGCCATTGCGTCGAGCCGCGACCGGCGAACCATCGATTCCAGGACTTTCTCACTTGGGCGCAGGCGTCGTAGTCCGATGGCCGGCTGAGGTCCACCGGGAACGTGCTCAGGAATCTCCAGCAGGACGCATTCTGCCAGGCCCTCAGTCAGCCATCTCGGGGCACGCCCCGCAGTGGCCAGGCAGACGCCCAAGCGTACGTACTCATGAAGTAGCCCGGTGGAGGCCTCAAGCAGACCATCTCCAGCGGGACGTAGCAGGCAGATCTTGCTGAACGCTCGCTTCCGGGCCATGTAGCCCCACGATGAGCCAGCATCGCGTCGCAACTGCTCCTCGTCCAGCAAGGCGAATACCGTTGGCTGCTTGGGCAGCCCCAACAGGGACCGGACCCGAGCGGCGCACGCTTCGGCGATGCCAATCAGGCCGTCGTACCCCCGGTCCCCCGCGGGAAGCTCAAAGACGAACGGCGGCTGTTCGATGCGAACACAGTTCTCTCGCGCGTCGAGTTCCGCTCGCACGATGGACAGCAACTTGACCGCCCACAGACCGGGGCGAGTTCCGTTGTGAATGGCCTTCTCGGCAGCCTCGATCGCCTCGGGCAGCCGGTCCTCCACATAGAAGCGGAAGGCCGCCGCCTCATGGACCCGGGCGCGCCAGGCAGTCGGGATCCGTCCCGTCCCGTACTTCAGCTCAAGGAAGAGCGGCCCGTACAGGCTGAACCATGGCTTCCAGACGTCGAGGTTGGGGTTGGGGGGCGGGGGAGGAATCTGCGGCTGCTCCTTAAGGGCACAGACGAAGTCACGGGAAGGGCCCACCGGCCGGCCGATCAGGCGGCGGTACAACGCCCACCACCACAGCAAGGTGAGACCAGTGCCCACACCGTGCGTCACCAAGAACGCGACCTGGAGTGGCGTCAACGGCGCTCCACGAGCACTCAAGTACAGCAGCCAAGCCATCTCTGGTCACCACCTGCACGACTGACCTACTGATACTGCCGGTCTCCTACTGCAAGCAACGCAAGGAATTGGCCATCGTGGACCGGAGCAGGTCAGGACTCCGGGGCCTCCTTACGCAACCGCTCGTGCCACTCATCCTCGAACTGCCGTCGCGACTGGTCGAAGGCGGCCCGGAACGCGGGGGCCTCGTCCGTCTGGCTGAGGCGGACGAGGAACTCGCGGACGTCGTACCTGCCGTGGAGTGCGACGAGGTGAGTGACGGCCGAGTAGGACGCCGCGTACGCGTACTCCACTTCCTCGTCATCTACACTCCGGCCGGAGTGAAAGACGCCCTCCACGCGGCTGAGGCGAGGGAACTCATCAGGCAGCAGCACGAGTTCTTCTTCGGGTGCCTCTTCGAGCAGGTTGTGCTCCGCCCATTCGCCCAAGCCCTCGGTCAGCCACCGGGGACTGCGGCTGTCACTGAGTTCGTAGGTGCCGATGTGCATGTATTCGTGTACGAGCGGGAAGACGAGGGCACCGACCTCGCCAGGGCCGGGACGCGGCAGGCAGATCTTGTAGTACGGCTCCTTTGGCGCCATGTAACCGGCGTGGGACCTCGTTCGCCGCAGCAGGCTGTCGGGCTCAAGAAGGGAGACCATCGTCGGTGGGCGCTCGAACTCGAGCATCTCCTCAACGCGCGCGGCGCAGTCTTCGGTGAGGGTCACGATGTCTTCGTAGCGCGGATCATCGGCGGGAAGCTCGAAGATGAGCGGCGGCCGCTCGAGGCGCCGGGCGAAGTCGCGAGCCTCCAGCTCGCCACCGATGAGGTACAGGAGGTCAGCCGCCCAGGTGAGTCGTGCATCGGCCGCGCGCCTGAGAGCTGCTTCCGACTCCACCAACCGGTCTGCAAGGTAGAGATCGTACGCCTGGTACGCATGGGCCGCCGAAGCAAATACATTCTCCGCGGCCGGTAGCCCCACGCCGGCCGCGAAGTGCCGCACCGCCGGATTCCAATGGGACGGATGGCGTGGTTTCCCTTGCCGCTCAGGAGCGTCGCCCGACATGTGCCTGTCCCCGCTGCGGTATGTGCAGTCCGCTACTTCAGCGGCCGGAGCAAGATCGCGTCCAGACCGAACAAGTACCCGCCCGAGACCGGGGTCGTGCCAACCGCCGAGAAGCGGAGCTTGTGCGACCCCGCGGTCAACTGGTGGCGCCCCCACTTCAGCTTCTCGGTCCGCACCGTCTCGTTGTAGAGGTTGTAGCGTCGGGCAACGGGATTGCCGTCCAACGCCACCTCGTAGATCCCGTAGTCCCAGGAGTGGGTCACCAGTCCCGCAACCTCGTATAGCCCGTCTTCGGGTACCTCGAAGGCCACCTGTACGAACGCGCCTTCGGCGTGCGGAGTGAACCAGAGCTGCGAGCCGCCGCTCCACCCGCCGTCCTGCCTCTGGAGGGCTCCGTCATCGGACTTGAGCGCGGTGTCGATTAGGGCCTCACCCTCGATGACGACCGCTTGGTTGGGCGGAATGCGTTCCGGCCCAGAGGGGAGAGGCGGGAAGCGCTTGGCCGGCGGGACCTGGTACCAGAAAGCGCAGCTGGATAGGTAATCAGGGCGCTCCTCGAAGTGAGAGGTATACTCGCCCGCCTCGTTGACATGCGAGCCCTTATGCTCAACCGTGAGCCTGAGTGCCTTCGTGAAGTGGACCGGGTCGGGGATGTGCCAACGGTAGACGGTGCCCCGATCGCCAACATCAAACCCCTCCCACAGAGGCACACCATAGTAAGGGCCGGTGAACTCGCGAAAGCCCCAGGCATCGCAGAAGTAGTCCTCCGTTCCCGTGCCGCGCAGCGAGGGCTCGGGTTCGCCATCGATATAGAAGCGGTCATCGCCTTCGCCGAACCAGCCGGGCATCGACATCTGAGCCGAGTAGACAACGCCCGCGAAGTGCCCCTCGCCCTCCGCGTCCAGGATCAGATAGTCGCCCTCGGGAGCCGGGAAGTCCTGGCGGTATTGGGCGTGGAAGTAGCGCGTATTCGGCGGCAGTGAGTCAACCTTCAGCCAATCGACGTACCAGAAGAACGCGTCACACCGGTGCTCCGGCGAGTCGTTGCTGACGGTGATGCGCGCCTGCCGCCGGAACGGCATCGGCCAGTAGCAGTTCAGCGCTCGGCCCTCGGAGGAGACGTGCACCGGGATGGAATTGACGGTCACGTTGTTCAGGCCGTGGCCGACGGCGAAGAAGTCCCCTATGGGCGTCTCCACGGCGGGGGCGAGACTGCCATCCCAGTAGATCCGGAGCGTTAGGGTCCGGTGATAGTGGGGGTCCTTCGCGGCGATGGTAAACCAGATGTGCTGGATGATGCCGGGACCTTCGAGTTCCGCCAGTGTGAGCGTGGCGCCCGGCTCGATGGGTCGGGCGTCGCCGTTGCCATCGCGCCAGTTCGCGTCCGCGCTCGAGCTACGCATGCTGCGCCCGGGCAAGGGGTGCCAGATGTTGCTGATGGCTGAAGGGCCGAGTTGCTCCTGAGCCGGGGTGACGGCCGGCAACATCAGCAAGGGAATGACGAGCAAGAGACGCCTCATTGGGTAGCCCCGCAATCTTGAAGGGTGATCAGAGACCCCGTACCTTTCGCGTGGCTGCCTGGAGCGTCCTTCTGGCCGAGAGGTGTAGTCCACGGAGGAGAGGGACGGGCGGACGCCTCAGACGGCGCCGCGCCGGCTGAGCACGACCCCGATGGTCTTGAGTAGGATCAGGAGGTCCAGCTTGAACGAGACGTGGCCGATGTAGAAGAGGTCATAGCGGAGCTTCTCGATGACGTCTTCCTGGCACTGATCGTACCGATGGTGAACCTGCGCCCATCCGGTGATGCCCGGCCTGACCAGAAGGCGCTTGCCGTAGAGCGGGATCTCGTCCACAAACCGGCGAACGAAGAACCCTCGCTCGGGACGCGGCCCGATGAGGCCCATGTCCCCCTTGAGCACGTTCCAGAGCTGCGGCAGCTCGTCTAGCCTGTACTTGCGCAAGACGCGGCCGACAGGTGTTGTCCGGGGATCGTGTTCCTTCGCCCATACGGGGCCGGTCTCCGCTTCAGCGTTGTGCACCATCGTGCGCAGCTTGGCGAAGATGAACGGCCGCCCATCCTTGCCGATGCGCTCCTGCAGATAGAACGCCGGTCCCTGAGACGTCAGCTTCACGAGGAGCGCCAGGAGAGCGATCAACGGGCCACACAGGAGAAGGCCGATAACAGCCAGGAAGACCTCGAGCGCCCGCTTGCCGCGTGCGGCGTAGAAGGTCTCCGTCGCCGATTCGAGGCTGGTCACCCACTCATCTTCAACGTGGAAGACCGGAGCCCGTTTAGTCAGCGCCTCGTAGGCCCGCTCCATGGTCGAGACGTGAGCCCCGGCGGCCTCGCACTCCAAAACGCAACGGGCAACCGGTCGCGGCAGGGGCTGGGAGTGGCACAAGATAAGGTGGGTCACGTTCTCTCGACGCACGAGGTCGTACGCATTCTCCGGTGGATCGATCATGGGGACGTCGGTCGGGATCTGCTGCTCAGGCTGAACGGGCACCAAGCCGACGATGCTCTTGTAGGGGCTCAGGCCGTTCCGCAGCTCTTCGATGATCGTGTTGGCGCGGCTGCCGTTGCCCACGATGAGGTAGCGCTCGACGAACGGCTCGAACGGCGCGAGCTTGGTGGCCGCCTGCCGCGCCAGGAGCATGAGCGCGAACATGCAGGCCGAGGCAGGCAGAATGATCGTCCGCTCCGCGAGGCGAGTCGGAGCGATGACGTATAGCAGAGCAATGCACGTCAGCGACCCGAGAGCCACCGCCGTGAGGCACTGGTGGGCGACGGTGATGAGGGGACGGTGCGGTCGAGGCAGATGACCGGGGTGGCGAAGAGAGAACAGCAACCAGAAGGCGGCCAGCAAGACGGCGGACGGCACAATGCCGCCCCAGGCTTCCCAGAGGGGCACCCCCGGACGACCGACGAGGAGCCCGAACTCAATGGATATGGTAGCCGCAACGAAATCGGCGAGGACGAGGGCTACCTGCCACACGACCCATTGGCGCTTGTGAGTGAATGTGCGCAGCGCACTCACCCTCCATGCCGAGTACCGCCCAATTCGTCAGCGAGAGCCGGCACTCCTTCTTCGACCCAGGGAAGCACTTGAGCGAACGCTCCGCCAAGCCTGGCCTGCAGAGACACGTGCCACTTGTACAGCCGATCAGCCCTGGCAGAACGGGATGAGGCCGGGCCGGACAGCCCCCAGACCGCGACACCTTGCGGTACGGGCTCGCTTACTTCCTCTTGCGCGGCGGACCGGTCTTCACAAAGGCCTGAACGGCGTGTCGCACTTCGGGGTAGCAGGCGAGGACCTTGTCGAGGTTCAGGAGATCCAGCACGCGGCGGAGTTCGCCGCTGGCGCCGGCGAGTTTGAGTTCGCCTCCGCGCTCCCGCAGGCGCTTCTGGGCCGCAACGCACTGGGCTAGCCCGTGCGTGCTGATCATGTCGGTGCCGCCAAGGTTGAGCACGATCTTACGACGGCCCGCTGCCATCAGGCGGCCCAGCGCCTGGACCATTTCGTCTGCCGTATGGTCTGCTAGATCGCCCTTCACGTCGATGACTGTTACGCCGCCGTCGGTCAACGCCTTCCGGGAGCTAACGTGGAGTCCACCCTCACTCATGGTGCTGATTCACCATAGTTAACAATGTGCCGTTTCAGGCCGGTTACCCTCCGCCCGAGAACAGCCTACACCGACGGGGCTGCCCGGCCTTCAGGCTGGCTCGGCTAGGGGGCAATCGACGTCGCGGCGCGTCGAGGCTGTATGCGCCTCGGCCAGCCGGCAACCGCACACGCCCGCCCTGGGCCGGACGGATTGCCTCCAGGCTGAGCCAGAGGAGACAGCCGAATCGGGGCCCGGCCAGCTCTAGTCCACGGTGTAAGGCACGAGGGCGAGTTGACGCGCCCTTTTCACGGCTCTTGCGAGTTTCCGTTGGTGCTTGCGGCACGTGCCGGTCTGCCGAGCCTTGCGAATCCGGCCCCGATCATCCAGGTTATCGCGGACGATGTTGACGTGCTTGTAGTCTGCGACAAAGCGCCGCTTGTCGGCGCAGAAGTTGCAGACCTTCTTCTTCTTCCGTCGTCCTCTGGGCCGCTGGGATCGCGAATGTCGCGGCCGGGGACGGGGTCTGCTTCCCGATTGTGCGGACAAGTATTTCGCCTCGCTTTCAAGTCCCTCAACCAATGCGTCGGCACAGTATACACGAACCGTCGATACGGGTCAACCACGGTGCCCAGGTGCGTGTTGAGCGCCCGCCACATGCTCGCGGGCGAGGAATCCAGCCCTCTTGCCCGGACCCGAATCGCGGGCCGCGGGGGCGCGGAGTTCGTCCATCGGGCCCAAGCGGCGCGTGCTCTGCAGTCGACTCGAGCCGGGAATGATCAGCGCATGAGATTCCTCAATATCGTCACCTTGGCAGGGGTCGTTGCTGTCCTGCCGGCCTGCGCTCGGCGCCCGCCCCTGTGTCGCACCAGGTCGCGGCCTACCGGCACATTGTCACGAAACAGCGGTGTACTCGCGTGTCCTCGGTCAGCTCCGGGTGGAAGCTGGCGCCCAACAAGTTGTCCTGGCGGACAAGGACCGGCAGCCCGTCGAAGTCAGCCAACGATTCGCACTCGCCGTGGACGACGCGGATAACGGGGGCGCGGATGAACACCGCTCGAACAGGCCCGCCGTCGATCCCGCTCACCTCGATGTCGGCCTCAAAGCTGTCCAACTGGCGCCCGTAGGCGTTCCGCTCGACCGTTGCATCGAGGAATCCCAGACGCCACTGATCGCTGCCCACAATCTCCTTGGCCAGCAGGATGAGCCCGGCACATGTGCCGAATATCGCGCGTCCGGACTGATACAGACCCTCTATCGCCGGCGTTATCTCGAAACGCTCGACGAGCTTGCCAATGGTCGTGCTCTCGCCGCCGGGGATGATCAGGCCCTCGCACTCGGCGATCGCCGCCGCAGTCTTGACCGGCGCTGCCTCACAGGGCAGCCTGGCCAGCATCTCGAGGTGCTGCTGAACATCGCCTTGGAGCGCCAACACGCCGATCTTGGGAAGCATCGCCCCGTCTCTCCGTGTTCCGAGCTCTGACGGTCACGACGCCCCCTGCCAGGCAGGAGGCGTCGGTTCGCATCATTCGCGCATCTGCACGCGCTTGCGTCACCAGCCGCGCGTCGCCAGCCGCTCCTCGTCGGGCAGCGTGCGCACGTCGATCCCGGGCATGGCGGCGCCTTCGAGGCCGCGTGAGGCACGGGCGACCTCTGCCGGATCGTCGTAGTACGTCGCGGCATGGACGATGGCCCTGGCGCGAGCCGGCGGATCCTCGGACTTGAAGATCCCCGAACCAACGAAGACGGCCTCCGCACCCAACTGCCGGACCAGTGCGGCGTCGGCCGGTGTCGCGATGCCACCCGCGCTGAAGTTGGGGACGAGCAGCTTCCCCGTGTCGGCGATCTCCTTGGCCAGGTGATACGGCGCGCCCATCTCCTTCGCCGCCGTCATCAACTCGTCGTCGCGGAGCGTGTTAAGGCGCCGGATCTCAGACATTACGGAGCGGATGTGCCGGACTGCCTCCACTACGTTGCCCGACCCCGCCTCGCCTTTGGTCCGGATCATCGCCGCCCCCTCGCCGATGCGCCGGAGCGCCTCCGCGAGGTTCGTGCAGCCACACACAAAGGGCACCTTGAAGGCATGCTTATCCACGTGGAACTGCTCATCGGCAGGTGTCAGGACCTCCGACTCGTCGATGAAGTCCACGCCCATCGACTCGAGCACCTGCGCCTCCGCGAAGTGGCCGATCCGGCACTTGGCCATCACCGGGATGGTCACGCACTCCATGATTGCCTCGATGACCTTGAGGTCGGCCATCCGCGCGACGCCGCCCTCTTTGCGGATGTCGGCGGGCACGCGCTCCAGCGCCATGACCGAGACGGCTCCTGCATCCTCGGCGATCTTCGCCTGCTCGGCCGTCGTCACGTCCATGATCACGCCGTTGCGGAGCATCTCCGCAAGGCCGACCTTGTTACGCCAGGTTGACTTGCTGACGTTCTGGGACATTCTACTAACCTCTTGTGGTGCGCAAGGTGTGTCAGACCATCATGCAGGATCACTGTCTGTCAACGGGGGCTCGGCCGGGAGCCCCATCGCGCTGCGAATACGGCGAGCCGCGCTGGCAAGGCGCTGAAGTACGCGGGCGAGATCCGTGGTCTCGGCCTCGGCGACCGGTATGCTCTGTTGCTCGCACAGCTCGTACGCATTGGCGCACTGGTCCAGTATCATGGCGGCTGTCTCGAGGTGCCCAACAGTCGGCTCCTTGATCCGTAGGACAGGACGCCCATGTGAGATCAGAACGAGCGTCATAGCAGGGCGTCCTAGCTTCAGGTGGAACTCGGGGCTTGCGATAGTCGCGGTGATCGGCGCCTCGAGGCCTGGCTGCAGACCCTCGTCGGGTTCCTCTGCCAGTCGCTCACGCACACGCTTCCCCACCTGAGCCAGCCACGACGCATCGGGTTCGGCGAGGTCGAACTGCGCTAGGTGAGCGTCGATCCCCGGCTCGTCGAACTGGGCCACGCGGACGAGCGCGGCCAGCGCCTCGCCCGCGCCTTCAGGAGCGCTTCGCTGATCTGCCCAAGCCAGGACGTCGAAGGTCCCTAGGACCTCCAAGCCTCTGGGGGCCTGCCATAGTTCGTGAAGGTGCAGCTCGATCCAGTTTCGGCAAGCGAGCGCAGCCCTCAAGTCGGGGGGTACCGGCTGCTTGTCGGGCATCCTGTCGCTCCCCTTACGCCGAGATCCCCTTCACGACCAGGGACACGTTGCTGTCCTCGCTAGGCGCGAGCTCACTGAACGAGAGAGTCTGGCTGCGCGAGATCCTCCTCGCTTTGTCCTGTCCTTCTACCAACAGAGGCTCATCCGTCACGACTTGGCGGAGCAACTGCAGGACCCAGGCGGACTTGCCTGTCGCACAGGGCACATAGACGACATGCGGCTTGCCGCCCAGTTCTGCGAGCACGTCCCAAGCACTTCCAGGCTCCCGATCAGTAGGACTGTCATCGACGAGCAGCGCCCGCACAGGGGGGCGGGTCGCACGGTCCGCACCTGTGCGAGCGAGCAGTGCGACGGCTACCTCCGACAGGAGCAGAGCAACGGCAGCGGTCAAGGCCGCCAGTACGTACAGCCCCGCCTCGCCCCACCGCCCGTATCCTCCCTCGGGCCGTTGGTAGACCAGCCACGCGAGCGGAGCAGCCACGACGAGGCCCACGGCCGCGCGAACAAGCCACCTGATTACCTCAGCGCCTGCCATCTTGCCTCCGTCACCTGCTGTGCCGTGCTGGGAACGATGCAGACCCATGTCACGATACCAGCCATGACCGCGACCGCCCTGTGCCCCGGATGGTCACTCGTCTCCAGACACGCGATGAGAACGAAGAAGACGACGGCTGCAATCAACGCGCCAACTACGGCGCCTGTTGGCGCTCCCGTCGGCTCACCGTCTGCCCCAACGCTCCCCCGACCGATGACCGTAATCGTGGAAACGCCCCAGATGCCCGTAGTCGCCGCACACCAGGCCCATTCGTGAGCCTGGAACTGGAAGCTTCGTGGGCCAATCGCCAGTGCGCTCGCCTTCAGAATCAGCAAGCCCAGGGGGAGCAACGTCCCGGGCCACATCTCCCACGTTGCCAGCAGAGCGCCAACAGCGCGTTCGCCGCCCAAACCTGTGCTGCCCCGCATCACATAGAGCCCCCTCTGGGCAACACCTTCGCCGTGCGAAGTAGCGTCCCCTGCGTGTCCGCTCTACCCACTCTCCGCCTTATTCTGCAGCCGTTCCCACCGCCGATCGACGTCGGCCTGGATCTCTGCGATAATCTTGTGCCCCTCTTCGCTCTTCATCAGATGAGCGAAGCGCCGGTGGTACTTCAGGTACTCCTCGACAGGCTTCTTCTCCTTGGGCTTGTACGTTATCTTATACTGCCCTTCGACGACTTCGTAAAGGGGCCAGACGCAGGTATCAGCTGCCGCCTCGCAGATCTCGACGGCCTTGGCGGTGTCTGTGCCCCAGCCAAGCGGGCAGACCGATAGGCAGTTCAGGAACGCCGGCCCGGGCGTCTGGAAGGCCTTCTCGGCCTTGTTTGTCAGGTCACGCCAGCGGCCGGAGTTCGACTGGCCGACGTATGGGATCTCGTGCGCGACCATGATCTCGGTCAGGTCCTTGCGGGGCGTCTGCTTGCCCGGGATGACCTTGCCAGCAGGGCTAGTGGTTGTGTGAGCCCCGAGAGGCGTTGCGCTTGACCTCTGGATCCCGGTGTTCATGTACGCCTCGTTGTTGAGGCACACGTACACGAAGTCGTGCCCCCGTTCGGCGGCTCCGGAGAGGGCTTGGAAGCCGATGTCATAGGTCCCGCCGTCACCGGCGAAGGCCACGACGTAGATGTCGTCCTCGTACTTGCCCTGGCGCTTCAGGGACTGGTACATCGCCTCAACACCGGCGGCCGTGGCCGCGGCGTTCTCGAACGCGAGGTGCATCCACGGAATGTCCCAGGCAGTGAACGGGAAAATGGTGGACGAGACCTCGAGACAGCCCGTCGCATTGGTGGCGATCACCGGCTTGTCGGCAGCCATGAGGACCTGCCTGACGATGGTCCCCTCACCACAGCCGGGGCACAGTCGGTGGCCCCCAACGAAACGCGACGGACGCGTGGAGAGTTCTTTCAGACTCGGCATGGGTGCGGTTCCTCCTATTCGCGCAGGCCGAGGTAACGCAACTCGGGCTCGACGGATCCGGCTGCGGCAACGTCAGCTAGCTCTGCGTAGACTTGCTCGATGTGTTCGGGCAGGATCTCGCGGCCGCCCAGACCGTAGGCGTAGCCAATACACGGCACGTTGACGCCTCGGGCAAACAGTGCGGAAGTGACCTCAGAGTACAGCGGCGAGCTTGCCGCCCCGAAGGAGATGCAGCGGTCCAGCACTGCGACCGACTTCCGTCCGGAGAGTTGCTCGGCCAGCATGTCGGCGGGGAAGGGGCGGAACGAGCGCAGTTTGAGGGCGCCCGCGGCGGTCCCTTGCCCGCGGAGGTCGTCCACGACGTCCTTGACCGTTCCGGCGGTGGAGCCCATCGAGAGCACAACCATCTCGGCGTCTTCCATCTGGTATGGCTCCATCAGCCCGTACGGGCGCCCGAACGTTGCCTCGAAACTGGCGCCGACCTCCTCGATTACAGAGGGCACGCCCGTGTACGCCTCCGCCTGCCCGCGCTTGTGCTCGAAGTAAAAATCCTGCAGGTCCAGCGGGCCGATGGTGTATGGATTCTCAATGTCGAGGAACGGCCGGTCGGGGACATAGGGGCCGACCCACTCCCTGATCTTGTCGTCCTCTTCGACCTCGATCATCTCGACCGAGTGGCTGATCAGGAACCCGTCGTAACAAACCATGACCGGCAACCGCGCGTCCAGGGTCTCGCCGATGCGGACGGCCTGGAACATGCTGTCGTACGCCTCTTGCGCGTTCTCGCAGAAGAGCTGGATCCAGCCGGTGTCGCGTGCGCCCATGGCGTCGGAGTGGTCGCAGTGGATGTTGATGTTCCCACTCAGGGCCCGGTTGACGAGCGCCAGGGTGACCGGCGCGCGAGCCGAGGCGGCGATGTACAGCATCTCCCACATGAGGGCCATGCCGTTGGCTGACGTCACGTTCATCACTCGTCCGCCGGCCAACGAGGCAGCGATGCACGCACTCATGGCCGAATGCTCGCTCTCAACCGCGACAAACTCGGTGTCCACCCTACCGTCGGCAACAAACTGCGAGAAGACCTGGACGACCTCCGTAGAGGGCGTGATGGGGTACGCCGCCACCACGTCCGGGTTGATCTGTCTCATGGCTTCGGCGACGGCTTGATTGCCTTCTAGCGCGACTTGCTCGGGCATTGCAGTCCTCCCAGAAGCCTCACCAAACTCGGGGTGAGGCACGTCTTCTTACGCCTCGTCCTCGAACTCAGTCTCTCGCTTCATCGAGATGCAGTCTTTGGGGCATACCTCGGCGCAGACGCCGCAGCCCTTGCAGTGGTCCAGATCGAAGCCCTTGCCCTTCACCGACTTGTCCTCGCAGATAACGGCGTCATCGGGGCAGTAGACCCAGCAGAACAGGCAGTCAATGCAGCATTCATCATCTCGAATGGGGCGGAAGGTGCGCCAGCCGCCCGTCTTGTACTCCAAAGCCGTGGCCGGCTCCGGGATGATGCCTCCCCGGGCCAGTTGGTGCCACGGAGCATCCTTGGGGTAAGTCATCCCTCTTGGACCTCCTTGAAGGCGCGCTCGATGGCGTCCAGATTGCCCTGCAGAACCGCGGGGGAGAGCTTGCCCGACAACTTGTCCGCAACGGCCTTCTTGGCTCCCTCGAGGGAGAGGACGTCGGTTGTCTTGGCAAGTGCGCCGAGCATCGGTGTGTTCGGGATGTCGCGCTTGATGGTGTCCAGCGCGATCCCGGTGGCATCGACGGTGAACAGGCGCGCCGTCTTGTTGCTCAACTGCTCTCGCACCTCGCTCGGCGGGCTGGTGCTGTTGACGATGATCACGGCATCGTGAGGGCTGCCGCCGGCAACGTCTTCGGAGGCGAGCAGCGTATCGTCCAAGACGACGACGATCTTCGGCTCCCTCACCGGACAGCGCAGACGGATCGGCCTGTCGCTGATCCGCACGTACGACCGGATCGGTGCGCCCCGCCTTTCTGCTCCGTACTCGGGGAATGCCTGGATCTGCCATCCCTCCGCTGCAGCCGCCTCCGCGAGCACATACCCGGCCGTTTTGGCTCCCTGCCCTCCGCGGCCGTGCCAACGAACTTCGGTCAGTTGCGGCATAGTCCAACCCTCCGGTCGAACGACCTTGTTGAGCGCTGTACGTTCAGCGTTCTTCGCTCAGCGGCGTGCGGCCCCGTAAGGCGCGCGCCAGCGTAAGACCATCGGCGTAGTCGAGATCGCCTCCCACGGGGAGACCCAAGGCGATACGCGTGAAGCTCGGGGGCTCGGCAAGTTCACCCGTCTCCGCGAGCTCGGCGGCCAGCCGACCGATCTCTACAGCGGTGGCATCTCCCTCGACGGTCGGGCTGGTGGCGAGGATGACTTCCGTCGCCTCGCTCTGGCGGAGACGGTTGAGGAACTCATCAATCCGCAGCTCATCGTAGCCGATGCCGGCGATGGGGGAGAGGCGGCCTCCGAGGACGTGGTAGAGGCCTCGGTATTCGCCCGACCTCTCTAACGCCATGACATCACTGGGTTCCTCCACGACGCAGACCGCGTGGCGGTCTCGGGAGGGATCCATGCAGATCGGGCACAGCTCCCCCTCACTGTAGTTGAAGCACTGAGTGCACTCGCGGATTCTCTCCTTGACCTCGATGGCCGCCTTCGCTAACTCCCGGACCTGCTCATCGTCGGAACGGAGCAGGAAGAACGCCAGCCTCTGAGCGTTCTTGGGCCCAATGCCCGGCAGACGCTCGAGTGCAGTCATCAGCCTCTGAAGTGGTCGTGCATACTGCAGCATCTGGGTGCTATCGCCACACAGTGCCCGCTCAGATCAGGCGCCAAGCGGTGCGTTCTTATTGTCCGATCATGTCCGGATCGATCCCCAACTGCTCCAGCATCGCGAAAGGGCCGCTGCCCTTGAGCTTCTCCTGCCGGACCTCCGCAGCCTTCTGAGAAGCCTTCTCCATGACGTCCCGCACCGCAGCGGCGATCAAGTCCTCGAGGAGACGCAACTGGTCCGGCTCGGTCGTCAGGACATTCGGGTCAAGCTTGACGTCGATCAGGTCTCCCAGGCCGTTTGCCGTCGCCCGGACCGCCCCGCCCCCGCTGGTAGCTTCCAGCTTGGTGGCGCGCAGTTCCCGTTCTGCCTCCTGCGTGGCTTCGGCCAGGTCTTCCTGGATCTTGGCCAGTTGCGAAAGCGCGAACTTCTCAAATGGATTCCTCATACCTGCGCTCCGTGCCTTGCTGCGGGCCGTCCGGCAGTGCCCCATCGCGTGGGAGGGGGCACGACCGGCCTCATTCGCTCCGGGAGCGTCGGTTCGCGATCCTGCTCCCGGGGAATATGTCCTGCACCTGATCGACCGGTGTGCGCGCCTGCTCGTCGGCCGCGCCAGTTGCCCCGCCTGGCGCGGCTGTCCCGCCGGGCTCGTTGGCGGACTCGCCCGAGCCGGCACCGTCTTGCTCTTCTACGAGGACCGGCAGGATCGCGATCTCGCTCCTGAACACCGCCTTTGCCGCTCGTTCCACGACTTGCCCGTATTCCCCGGATATCTTGTTGTAGTGGAACTGGTACCCAGGCGGGAAGGTCACGGTGATGCGTTGTCCCTCGATGGCAGTCGGTTGGCCCTCCCTGAGGAGCGCGACGATCGGGGCGTGTCCCGTCCGCCTGAGTTCTGTGGAGACGGCAGGCCAGTACTGCGTAACCAGCTCAAGGGTGAGAGCTGCGCCCTCGGGTACGGCTTCAGCGGGCGGCGTTTCTGTGGGGGCCGCCGCGGCCTCCCGTGGGCGCCGCGGCCGGGATGGCGCCGAAGGTCTGCGTGAGATGGGCGCCGCCGGGGCGGGGGCCGGCTTGGCCTGCGCAACCGGGGCTGTGCTGGGGATCGGCACTGGTTCGCTCACCGACTTGGCTGTCGCAGCCTCAAGAAGCGCCGACTCGAGCAGCAGACTGTGTTGCGTCGAGTGTCTGAACTGCTGCCGCACCTTCGCGAAGTGAGTCATCATCGCGATGGCCCGCTCGGCGCTCAGGGACTGCGCCTGTCGAGCGGCCGCCTCAGCAGCGTCGGGGCTGGCGGCTGGTCCGACGGCCTCGCACTGAAGGGCGAGGCGAGACAGATCGCGCGCGTAGAGCATCAGGTCATCCAGCAGTTGGGCCAGGTCCTTGCCCTCGGCGATCAGGCGGTCAACGGTCCCACAGATGGCTTCGTGGCTTTGGTCCACGATGGCATCGACGATTGCGGCCAACGTCCTGGCCTCCGTGGCGCCCAGTACGTCATTGACGGTCTTCAGGTCAACCTCTTTGCCGGCATACGCGATGAGTTGGTCCAGAATGCTCTGAGCGTCTCGCATGCCTCCGTCAGCGGCCCGAGCGATCGCGACCAGGGCCTCCGGCTCGGCGGCGATCCCCTCGGCGTCCGCAATTCGCTGCAGCCCCGACGCGATCTCCTGGACGCCGATGCGGCGGAAATCGAATCGTTGGCAGCGGGAGAGAATGGTGGGAGGCACGCGGTGGGGCTCGGTAGTCGCCATTACGAAGAACGCATGTGCTGGAGGCTCTTCAAGAGTCTTCAGCAGGGCGTTGAAGGCCTCCGTTGTCAGCATGTGCACTTCATCGAGGATATAGACCTTATGGCGTGACTCGGCTGGGCTGTACTTGACCTTCTCGCGCAGATCCCTTATCTCGTCGATCCCGCGGTTGCTCGCCGCGTCGATCTCTGCAATGTCGAGGGCTCGGCCGTCGCGGATGGCGTTACAGGCCGCGCACTCGCCACACGGATCGGGGGTGGGCCCCTTCTCGCAGTTGAGCGCTTTGGCCAGCACTCGGGCAACGCTCGTCTTGCCGGTGCCACGGGGCCCCGAGAACAGGTAAGCATGATGCAGCCTGCCGGAGGCGACGGCGTTGCGGAGCGTCTGTGTAACGTGGTCCTGACCGACGACGTCGGCGAAGCTCTGCGGCCTGTACTTCAGAGCGAATGAAACGTAGGCCATCTCCAAGGGAGCACCACTGCCCGACGGCCGGTGCGGGCGCCGGGAAAGTCCGTTCCGGCCGAGCAAGTTGAGTGGCCGGCCCCACCGGCGATGCTCGCGATGGGGCCGGCCCACACATTTTGACCGTGCACCCGCTGTCGATGAACGTCCTCCAGGCGTTACCGTCGTGGCTTGCTCCGGCCAGGTTGACTGCGGCACAGGAAACGGATTGCCTACCGCTGCTTCCTCTCGGACCTGACGGGGTTCAGCAAGGTTTCCTTGCGCAGGACCCAACCTTCATCGCCGCCCGCGCCGGTCAGTCCCCAAAGAGCGCCACCTCGAGCGGGAATTCGACCCCGCTAAGCGGATTGCGGGTACAGGGCACCGCTAGCTCCCCGTCTAGCACGGTCAAAGCCCTGATCGTGTGAACGGTTACTGCTTCTGCTGCAGGGGCTAGAGCATTCGGCCTCACGAGGCAAAGAGCCCCGCGCGGCTCTGACCTGAGCAGCTTTGTGGCGGAGAGAGTGGGATTCGAACCCACGATGGGCTTGCGCCCATACGCGCTCTCCAGGCGCGCACCTTCGGCCACTCGGTCATCTCTCCACCGTGAGTACGGTTGCCCATCCAGCACAGAGAGCCGGCCGCTCTCTCAGCCGCTGGCCTCAAGCTCCCTGAGTTCGCTCTCGACAAACTCGCGTTCCCGATCCGTCTTCGGCGCGACTTCCAGGTACTCCTCCCACACCGCAACCCCCTCGGCTTCCATACCCAGGTCTTTCAGCAGCACGAGGCCCAGGTTGAACCGGCTGTCAACATGCGATGGATCCCCTTCAGCCGCCTCTCGGAAGCGAGCGGCCGCGCCCGCGGGGTCATGGACCCCGCGGAGGGCGATCCCAAGAGCCGTGAGGCAATCGGGGTCCCCCGGGCTGAGCGCCAGAGCACGTTCGTAGGCTGCGACCGCTATCTGAAACCGCCGTTCCGCTCCGGCGACATCCCCTGCTCGAACGGCCGACCGGCCCTCATCGAGGTGCTGATCGGCGATCGCCACAAGTTCGGCGGGACTACTGATCTGCTCCAGCTTCTCCGTGAGCGCGGCCATGTCCATGCCGTTGCTCGGGGCGCCCGGGGCCGTCGCTCCGCGCTGGTCGTGAGCAAGCTGAACGCCAGACTGCCTGTGCCCGAGTTGGGCGGTGCGGACCCCTTTGCGAAAGCCGGCCACATAGGCAACAATGCCCACAACGGCTGCGAGGAGACACGCCTCGAGTAGCTGCAGAGCGGCTGGTCGCCGCTGTCGGTGTCGCGAAGGACTTGCCCCGGTCACGGCGAGTCCTCACCTGCTGTAGTAGTGGCGGAGAGGGTGGGATTCGAACCCACGAGCGGCGAGTGAACGCCGCTACACGATTTCGAGTCGTGCGCATTCAACCGGGCTCTGCCACCTCTCCGCCGTCTCGCCTGCGTGCAACGAAGAACGCGTGCAGCATCTCAGCCGCTTCCCTCGCTCCGACACCCCCTACCACCTCAACACGGTGGTTCAGGCGGGGGCTCCCAATCACGTCAATAGCCGATCCGCAGGCACCCGCCTTGGGGTCAGGCGCGCCGTAGACCAGCCTCCGAATCCGCGCCAGGACGATGGCTCCGGCACACATCGCACAGGGCTCAAGGGTGACGTACATGTCGCAGTCGTCGAACTGCCAGCGGCCCAACGCTGTGGCTGCCTGCCTCAAGGCCACAATCTCGGCGTGCGCCGAGGGATCGGAAGACGCCTGGCGCTCGTTGGCCCCCTGGCCGACGATCTCCTCGCCCCGCACCACGACCGCGCCGACCGGTACCTCGCCCCGCCTGGCAGCCTCCCGCGCGAGGCCCAAGGCCCTCGCCATCCACGCGCCGCCATCGTTAGCCGGCAGATCAATCACGATCAGGTGATGGAGAAGAATGGCGCCCCCGGCCCGATTCGAACGGGCGACCTTCAACTTAGGAGGTTGCCGCTCTATCCATCTGAGCTACGGGGGCACGGTATGACGCTTCGAGCCCGGCACCCAAACAAACTGCTACGAGCCGCCTGCCGCGATTCAAAGGGCCGCCGGCCGGGGATCGGCCGGCGCCGTGGGGGCTCGTCGACTGGTCGGATGGCGCGCCCGGCGCGATTCGAACGCGCGACACCTGGCTCCGGAGGCCAGCGCTCTATCCAGCTGAGCTACGGGCGCTACTGAAGACAACAACAAGTCCCAGCCTTCGACCCCAGGAGAGTCTGGCGCGCTCGGCAGGATTCGAACCTGCAACCTTCGGATCCGTAGTCCGGTGCGCTATCCATTTGCGCCACGAGCGCGCCTGGCCGGGTCAACGCGATTCGTGTTGTTGGCGGAGAGCCCGGGATTCGAACCCGGGATGGAGGCATTGACCCCCATAGCCGCTTAGCAGGCGGCCGCCTTCAGCCACTCGGCCAGCTCTCCGCGACGGTAATGATACCATATACGACCTGCATTTTCAAGCCTCGGTCGGGAGAGCCCCGGCCTGAGCCGTTCACCGCATTGCGGGGACCTGCCCGCGGCCGACAGACTGCGTTCGGCTGGGCGCGCTACTGCCTCTGACGGCCCGTATCCGGCCGATTCCGCCCGTGCTTGACAGTGCAGAGGTGTGCCCCTATTATTAGGATCAGGGAGGGGAGAGCGCGTCTTGTCCCGGGGACGCGCCCATTGTTGTTCCACTCCCATAGCCCATTCCTGCCAACGCGCATTCGCTCGGGAGGCCGCCGATCCAGGGTCGGGCGGCGAGGTGCCCGGGCGCCGTGAGGTGTGACTGGCGTGCCAGAGTGGCTCTGGTCTGCGGCCTCATGGGCGCTGCGGCCGGTCGAGTATGTGGGCCAGGTCGTCCACTTGGCTGCGGAGGCGGCGGGCTACCTTATCCGGGGCGCCATCGGCTACCGACAGACCGTGGACCAGATGGCCGGGACGGGGTTCAACTCGCTCCCGTTGGTCGTCGTCACTCTGGGGTTCACCGGGATGGTGATGGCCTTCCACCTGGGGCAACAGGCTCCGCGCTTCCAGGCAGCCAATCTGGTCGGCTGGCTGGTAGCCGAGACGATCTGCCGAGAGCTCGGACCGGTGATGGTGTCCATCGTGATTGCGGCTCGCGTTGGCTCCCAGATCGCGGCGGAGATCGGCTCCATGAAGGTGACGGAGCAGCTCGACGCTCTCCGTGCGATGGCGACGAGCCCCACCCAATACCTCGTTGTGCCCCGGCTAATCGCTTGCGTGCTGATGGTGCCGGCCCTGGTGGTTGTCGGCGACGTAGCCGGAATGGGTGGGGGCTACCTGTTCGCCGCCGGCTCGGCGCACCTGAGCGCACCGCTGTATCGCACCTCCATCGAGACCTATCTGCGCTTCGCCACTGCAGCGTCGGGGGTCGGCAAGTCGTTCTTCTTCGGGCTGATCATCGCGCTGGTAAGCTGCCATCAAGGGCTGTTCTGCAGACAGGCGGCCGAGGACGTTGGTAGGGCGACGACGCGGGCGGTCGTCTACTCCATTCTCGGGATTTTTGTGAGTGACTACTTCCTGAGCAAACTGCTGTTCCGCTAGCCTCCACATGTGATGACGGCGATCGCCGCCGATTCTCGGGTGCACGAGTGACCGGAACGCCAGAGCGGACCACAAAGAACGCCGGCGGGTCGCCTTCAGATCATGGGCTGCTGCCATCGGAGGAAGCAGCGCTCGAACTGAGGAATGTGGCGTACGGCATCCGAGGCATCCCGGTCCTCAAAGACATCTCCTTCTCTGTCGCCAGTGGCGAGGTCTTCGGGGTCATGGGGATGTCCGGATGTGGCAAGAGCACGCTCCTCAAGCTGGTTATGGGCTTGATCAGGCCCGACTCGGGCGAGGTAGTCATCCAGGGGCAGAGCATTGCTGGATTGCCCGAACGAGAGCTGAACACGGTCCGCCGCAAGATTGGCATGTGCTTCCAGTACGCGGCCCTGTTCGACTCGATGACCGTGGCGGAGAACGTCGCCTTCGGCGTGCGTCGCCAGACTGACCTCAGCGCCGGCGAGATCGGGGACGTGGTGGAGGAATGTCTCGATCGAGTTGGGCTGACGGGCGCCGAGGATGCGTACCCGGCCGAGTTGTCCGGAGGCATGAGAAAGAGGGTGGGTATCGCGCGGGCGATCGCGCCGGGGCCTGAGGTCATGCTCTACGACGAACCCAGTTCGGGCCTCGACCCGGTTGTGAGCAGTGTCATCGACGGGCTGATCTTGCACCTGGCGGATGATCTCGGGGTGACCTCCATCGTGGTCTCGCATCACGTCAGCAATCTGTTTGCGGTCGCGGATCGAGTGATGATGCTCCATGACCACGGCGTCGAGCAGATCGGGACACCTCAGGACGTCACTGAACGCGGCACGGACATCGTTCAGCAGTTCGTGAACGGCCAGCCAACCGGCCCAATCGTCGTATAGGCGCGCCGCCCCCCTGCCGGAGGCGGCCACTCCCGGCGCTGTGGGCACTCAAGCGAGGTTGAACGGGTGACTTCAGAGGCCAAGACAGGCATTGTGGTGCTGTTCGTCGTGGCCGTGGCCATCGTAGGGTGGGCCAGGTTGGGCGGCCTGTCTCGCTTTACGCAGTACACGGTCATTGTCTCCTTCGACGACCTCCACGGGTTGCCCAAGGGCGCTCCGGTGCGCCTGCGGGGGGTGGACATTGGCCAGGTTACCGCGCTGGACATTGTAGATGATCCGGAGGCGGAGTCTTTGCAGGCGCGGGCCACCTTGAGCATCAGCCGCAAGCACCTGCTCTATCACGAGGACAAGTTCCAGGTAGCCTCCGGCTCGCTGCTGGGCGACCGCCACATCCGCGTGACACGTGGCGAGAAATACGGCGCGCCGGTCAGCATGGAGGCGACGGAAGTCCTGGCTGGATCACCTCCCTCGGGTCTCGACGCCGTCACCTCGCAAGCCGACGACATCGCCGGCCAGTTGGGGCGCGTGATGGGCGGGTTGGAGGAGGTCATCGGAGACGAGCAGGTGCAGGCTGATCTCAGAGAGACTCTCGCCAACCTCAAAGTCCTCTCGGAACGGTCTACGCAGATCGCGACCCGGGCCCTGACGCTGGCCGAGGGGCTGGGACCCGAGAACGCCGAGAAGATCAACCTGCTGGTTGACAACCTCCATGCAGTCTCTGAGCGACTGCGCCTGACGGCCGCCGAGGTCAGGACGTTCGTGAACACGACTACCCTGCGCGATGATTTCGAGGACATCGCTGACAACCTGATAGCCACCAGTGAAAGTGTCAAGGTGACCACCGCCAAGGTCGAGGAATTGGTGAGCGACCCAAAGACGACCTCTGACATCCGTACGACTCTGGAGAACATGAGTGAGGTCACCGCTCACGGCAGCGAAGCAGCCGAGAAGGCAACCGACGTGCTGGAGAAAGTCGATCGCATTGTCGGTCGTGTTGACCGCGCGATGGGGGGTGTTGAGGGGATTGGGAGGTCTCTGGAACAGATCGACACCGAGGGCACGTTTGACTTCCGGTGGGGAAGCGGGCCGGCAGGACGTATGGATCTCGGTCTGGACTTCTATCCCAACCGCTACGGCGACCAGTTCTGGCGAGTGGGGATACGGGACGTGGGTGGCGATGAGACGGTCGATCTTCAACGGGGCCTGCCGCTCGGCCACCGAGGGGAGGCGCTCCGTGTGGGCGTCATCGAGGGCGAGTTGGGGGTCGGGTATGACCGCCGGTGGTCGGCCCGTTGGTCATCGGAAGCCGAACTGATCGACCCTGACAAGTTCCGCCTCGATCTCCGAGCACGCTACCGTTACGATCCCGACTGGGATCTGGTGTTTGGCATGGATCGGGTGCTCTCTGGATCAGAACCCTTCGTAGGCGCCAGACGACACTTCGACTTCTAGGTGCCGTTGCTGGCAGGACCAACTCACAGGCAGGAGGCCCAGGATGGAAGTTATCTTGCTGCAGGATGTGGAAGCGCTCGGTCACGAGGGCGATATCGTCCGGGTGGCCGATGGCCACGCACGCAACTATCTCATTCCCCGACGACTGGCGGCGGAAGCGACGAAGGCGGCGAGAGCGCAGTTGGAGCGGCGGAGAGGGTCGATCGCCCGCCGAGAAGAGCAGAAGGCCGCCAAGGCGCAAGTGCTGGCCGACGAATTGCATCAGAACCCTCTTGTCATCGAGGCCAAAGGCGGCGAGGGGGGCAGGCTGCACGGGACCATCACGGCGCAACAGATCTCCCAGGCTCTGGCCGAACAGACAGGGGTCGAGGTAGACAGGCGCCGCATCGAGCTTATGGAGCCGATCCGTGAGGTGGGCAACTACCTGGTGACGGCCCAGCTCTACAAAGGTGTCAAGGCCCAGCTCACGATCACGGTGAACGCTGAGGCTGGCGCGGAGGCCGAAGAGGCAGAGGAGGCAGCGGAAGAGTCGCCCGCGGAAGCACAGGAGGAGACGACTGACGAGACTGAACAAGCGGACAGCGCCGAGCAAGAGTAGTCAAGCGCGGTCTATTGAGGTCGCACGGCATGGAGCCCGGGGCCCAGCCTTGGCCGAGGGCCGGACCAAGCCCCAACCACAAGCAGGCACGGAGGGCATCGATGCAACTCTTCGCAGCCGACGGCGAGCAAGATTCCGTAGCCCGAGTTCCTCCGCAGGACCTGACCGCCGAGCAGGCAACGCTGGGATCGATGCTTCTGGAGCCGACGGCGGCTACACGTGCTCTGGCTGTTCTGGAGGATGAGGATTTCTACCGCGAGGCCCATCGCACGATCTTCCGGGCAATGCAGGCCATCGATCGCCGCAAGGAGCCGGTGGACCTGATTACGGTGTCCGCTGAGCTCAGACGAGAGGGCGTGCTCGACGAACTCGGCGGGTCGGAGTACTTGACGGCTCTGATCGGTGAGGTGCCTACGGCCGCCCACGTCACGCGCTATGCCAAGATCGTGGCCGAGAAATCCCTGCTTCGTAAGCTGGTGTCGGCGGGCATGGAGATCGCGGCAGCCGCTTACGATAACCCAGCAGACGTGCGGGCGACGGTGGACGACGCCGAAGAGAAGATCTTCCAGATCGCTCAGCGTAGGATCAGCCGCGACTTCGTCCAGATCGGCCCGGTTATGGAGCACACCTTCGACGTCCTCGATCAGACCTTCCGCAACAAGACGTTCCTCACGGGCATACCCACAGGATTGAGCGGGCTCGATGACTACACCGGCGGCCTCCAGAAGGGGCAGCTCATCATCGTCGCGGGCCGGCCCTCCATGGGGAAGAGCTCGCTGTGCCTGTCCAGCTTCGCGCTGAGTGCTGCCACGAGCGAGGAAACCACGCCCGTCGGCGTGTTCAGCCTCGAGATGTCAAGGATGCAGGTCGCCGAGCAGCTCCTGTGCTCCTATGCGCACGTGAACTCCTTCCGCTTGCGGCGCGGCAATGCCGCCGAAGACGATTGGGGCCGGATCGCGCACGCGCTTTCCGTCCTGCCTCAGGCGCCCCTGTATATCGACGACACGCCGGGAATCTCCATCATGGAGATGCGGTCCAAAGCACGGCGACTGAAGGCCGAGCATCACGTCGGTCTCCTGATCGTGGACTACATGCAGCTTGCCACCACAGGCGACCGCCTAGCGTCCGAGAGCCGCCACCAGGAGTTGGCGATGATCGCGAGGGGCCTCAAAGGTATGGCTCGCGAACTTGATACCCCTGTCGTCGCGTGCTCCCAGCTAAGCCGCGGTGTCGAGCGGCGTGAAGACAAACGCCCATTGCTCTCTGACCTGGCCGAAAGCGGCGCCATAGAGGCCGAGGCTGACCTGGTGTGCTTCCTGTACCGGCCCAAGTACTACCAACGGCGCCGCGACGTGGCGAAGGGCCGACGCAGCCAGGGCGAAGCGGCTGCGCCGCCCGCAAACGACGAGGAGCAGGGCCCCGAAGAGGCCGAGATCATCATCCAGAAGCACCGGACCGGACCTGTTGGCACGGTGAAGGTGATGTTTGATCCCCGGCATCGCCAGTTCCACGACCGGGAGTGGACCCACGAGCCGCCTGAGCCTGAGTGAAGGCAGTATCGGCGGGCCCCGGCCCCATGGGCGGGCCGCGGAGTGCCACGGTCGGGGTCAGCGCCGCGAGGTCGAGCAAGCTCGCCGACCGCTCGACCAACGGAGGAACAGCCACCCATGAGGATACTGGTCGTTGGCTCCGGCGGAAGAGAGCACACGCTCGTCTGGAAGCTCGCCCGGGGGCCGACCGAGCACGAAATCCACTGCGCTCCGGGCAATGCGGGCATGAGGAAGCTGGCCGACCTGGTCGATATCGATGCAGAGGATATCGGCGGGCTGGCGGACTACGCCCAGACCAACGCCATCGACCTCACCGTAGTTGGGCCTGAGCGGCCGCTCATCCACGGCATCGTCGACGAATTCCAGGCCCGCGGTCTGAAGGCCTTCGGGCCATCCAAGGCGGCAGCCCAACTCGAGGGGAGCAAGGCCTTCACCGACGAATTGCTCCGCCGGCACGATATCTCGAAGAAGGGTTTCGAGGTCTTCGATGACCCCGAGAGCGCCGCTGCGTACGTGAAGGGCCAACCGCTGCCGGTTGTCGTGAAGGCGGACGGCGATGCCTTCGGGAAGGGCGTGACGGTGGCCACGGATGTGGACACGGCCCTCCGGGCCATTGACGCATGCATGGTGCAGCAGGTCCACGGCAAGGCGGGCGAACGCGTCGTCATCGAGGAATGCCTGGTCGGGCCCGAGTGTTCGGTGAAGGTCATCACCGACGGGGAGCGTGTCCTGCCTCTGCCTCCATCGCAGGATCACAAGCGGATCGGCGAGGGAGACACCGGACCGAACACCGGGGGCATGGGCTGCTACTCACCGGTACCCGCGGTGGACGACGAGTTGTGCCACAGAATCGTGTCCGACTTCATCAAGCCGACGATTGACGCGATGGCGGCCGAGGGCATGCCGTATGTGGGCTGCCTCTACGCCGGGGCAATCCTGACGGAGGACGGTCCCGAGCTTCTTGAGTACAACTGCCGGTTCGGCGACCCCGAAACACAGGTCGTCCTTCCGCTGATAGACGGTGATCTGGCCGAGGTCCTGCTGGCGGCGACCGAGGGCCGTCTGGGAGAGGTAACACTCCCCTGGCGGGACGAGGCGTGCGTGTGTGTGGTCATGGCCTCGGGTGGCTACCCCGGCTCCTATGACAAGGGGAAGCCAATCTACGGGATCGACGACGCTGAGGAGATCGAGGGGGTCACGGTCTTTCACGCCGGCACGGCCCTGAAGGGCGGCCAGCTCTGCAGCGACGGCGGCCGGGTGCTTGGGGTCACCGGGTGTGGCTCAGACCTCCGTTCGACGATCGCTCTGACGTATGACGGCGCGTCTCGTATCCACTTCGAGGGCGCCTACTACCGCCGCGACATTGCGCACAGAGCGCTCACCGACGCCGAGGACGGGGGGCCAGGAGAATAGTGTCCGGGCCACGTGTTGGAATAGTGATGGGTAGCACGTCCGACGAGCAGACCATGCGGCCAGCCGGTGAGGTGCTCGCCGAGCTGGAGATCGAGAGCGAAACGCGCGTGCTGTCGGCCCATCGGACGCCTGCCGAGGCTGCTGACTACGCTCAGCAGGCACGGGAGCGCGGCCTGAGCGTGATCATCGCCGGCGCCGGTGGCGCCGCTCATCTGGCGGGGGCGCTGGCGGCCAGGACGACGCTGCCCGTCATCGGCGTCCCGATCGGCAACTCGCCGCTCGCCGGTGTTGACGCGCTCTACGCAACCGTGCAGATGCCCTCGGGCGTCCCGGTCGCGACTGTGGCCATTGACGGAGCGAGGAACGCGGGACTTCTGGCGGCGCAGATACTGGCGACGGCTGACGGACCCTTGGCGAGCCGCCTGGAGGCGTATCGGGAAGCAATGAGACAGCGGGTGCTGGGGGCTGACTGACGTGGGCCGGCCCTGAGCGAAGCGGCGTTGGTTCGACAATCAATGCGGGAGGCCGAGCGCGGTGACAGAGCCATCTGCGTGCCCGAACATCTGCTCGGAACACGATCACTGGCGCGATGCCTGCGGCGTCTTCGGTGTCTATGCGCCGGGCGAGGACGTGGCAAGGCTAGTCTACTTCGGCCTTTTTGCTCTGCAGCACCGAGGGCAGGAGAGTAGCGGCATCGCCGTGATCCGGGGCAAGGACGTCGTCGCCCACAAGGGGATGGGACTCGCCTTTGCGGTGTTCGACGAGGAATCACTGGCGCAGCTCACCGGCGACATCGCGCTGGGACACGTCCGGTACTCCACGACGGGCAGTAATACTATCGCCAACGCGCAACCGATGGTCGCCGAGCACCGCTCTGGGCCGTTCGCCGTGGCGCACAACGGCAACCTGGTGAACTACGCTGAGCTTCGGGAGGGCCTCGAGGCAGAGGGCTGCGAGTTCCAGGCGACGACCGACACCGAGGTCATCCTGCAGCTCATTGTCCGGTCCAAGGCGGCCACGCTTGAGGATGCCGTCGCCGACGCGATGCGGCGGATGAAAGGCGCATACTCCATCGCCGTGATGGGCCCCGGCAAGCTGATCGCGGCTCGCGACCCGCATGGCGTACGGCCTCTGTCGTTCGGCCAACTGAACGGCAGGCAGTACGTTGTGGCATCCGAGGACTGCGCCTTCCACGTGGTCGGCGCCCAGTTGATGCGAGAGGTTGAGCCCGGCGAGGTCGTCGTCGTTGACGAGCACGGGGTACGAGACTTCCAGGCGGTGCCCAAGGGGCGCAAGGCCGCGTGTATCTTCGAGTACATCTACTTCGCTCGCCCGGACAGCCACATCTATGGCAAGTCGGTCTACCACGTTCGCCAGGGACTGGGTCGCCTTCTTGCCCAGCAGGTCCCGACGGACGCCGACGTGTGTGTTGGCGTCCCCGAAAGCGCAATCCCGCACGCCATCGGCTATGCCCAGGTGGCGAAGGTGCCCTACCACGAGGGCTTCATCAAGAACCGCTACATCTTCCGCACATTCATCGCCCCCGACCAGCGGCTGCGCGAGCTCGGGGTACGGATGAAGCTGGCCCCCCTGCGAGAGACGCTAGCCGGGCGGCGTGTGATCGTCGTCGATGACTCGATCGTGCGGGGTACTACGACCAAGCAAGAGGTCACCGTCATGCGCGAAGCGGGGGCACGCGAGATACACATGCGGATCTGCTCGCCACCCATCCGCTACCCCTGCTTCTACGGAGTGGACACTTCGGCTGGCCGCAAAGAGCTCATCGGGGCCCGCATGGACGTAGATGGCGTGCGTGAGCACATCGGCGCCGATAGCCTGGTTCACCTCTCACTCGAGAACCTGGTCAAGGCCACACAGCTCCCCAAGAAGCACTTCTGCACGGCCTGCTTCGACCGGCAGTACCCGATCAGGGTCCCACGTGAGACAAGGATCAGCAAGTTCGACCTGGAGCCGGACGCGGTCGGCAAGTCGAGCTGACGGCGCTCTCCGGGAGAGGCGTCGCTGACCGCCGAGCAAGGAAGCCTTCAGCAACGTTTACGAGAAGACCCCTGCATTGCCATGACCGAGCCCGCTACGCGTGCCGCTCACGTAATCGCCGAAGTCGACCTGGTCGCTGATCCGTCACAGGTCTTTGAGCGGCTTCTGGGTCAGAGAGAACCTGCCTTCCTGGACGGCGGCCGGGACTTCGAGGCACAAGGCCGGTACTCGTTCGCGGCCTGCAATCCCTTCGCGACCCTTCGCTCGAAGAACGGCGTCGTGCGCACCTGGCACGAGGATGAAGGCGAGAGAGAGCAAGGGGGCGACCCCTTCGACGCGCTCCGGGAGGTCCTGCGGCGCTACGCCATTCCTCGCGCCGAGGCACCGGTGCCCTTCTGTGGCGGTGCAATCGGCTACTTCTCCTATGACCTCTGCCATCACGTTGAGCGCCTCCCTCGTACGGTTGAGGATGACCTGGCCTTCCCCGATCTGGCGCTCGGCTTCTACGACGCGATCCTCGCCTGGGACAACCACCTCAGGCGATGCTACGTCTGCGCGCCGGAGATTCCCGGCCGACCACCGGCGGCGGAGCGTGCGGCCGCGCTGCGCGACCTGATCGCCAGACCTCGGGAGCCGCTGCCCGAGCCACGGGGCCCGTGCGGGAAGAACCCCGACGGCAACTTCAGGCGAGCTGATTACATCGCCGCGGTGGCTCGTGCGAAGGAGTACATCGCCGCCGGGGACATCTTCCAGGTGAACATTTCGCAGCGTTTCTGGGCCGATCTGGCCGTCCACCCATGGCAGCTCTACCGACGCTGCCGTGCCATCAACCCCGCACCTTTCGCCGGCTACCTGGACTTCGCTGACGGGATCGTGGCGAGCCACTCGCCCGAGCGCTTCCTTCTCGTACAGGGCCGCAAGGTGACGACTCGCCCGATCAAGGGAACTCGACCCCGCGGCGACACGCCCCAGGAGGACGCGCGACTCGCCCGCGAGTTGCTCGCCAGCGAGAAGGACCGGGCTGAGTTGGTGATGATCGTCGATCTGGAGAGGAACGATCTGGGTCGCGTCTGCAAGTATGGCACCGTGCGGGTGCCGGATCTGCTCAGCCTCGAAAGCTATGCAACGGTACACCATCTGGTCAGCACGGTTGTCGGTGAGCTCCGGGACGAATGCGATCTGGCTGACCTCTTGCGGGCGACCTTCCCGGGCGGATCGATCACCGGCGCCCCAAAGGTGCGCTCGATGGAGATCATCGACGAGCTCGAGTCCACCCAGCGCGCCGTCTACACCGGGTCGATCGGGTGGATCGACTTCGGCGCAGACATGGATCTCAACATCGTGATCCGCACCTTCCTTAGCAAAGACGGCCGGGTGCACTGGCAGGTGGGCGGTGGCATTGTGGCTGATTCCGAGCCGGTCGCGGAATACGAGGAGACGCTGGCCAAGGGCGCTGCGCTCAGGGCGGCCGTTGGCGTCTAGCGTGGCGGGCGACATGTCATGGTCCTTCTGATCGACAACTACGATTCGTTCGTCTACAACCTGGTCCAGTACCTCGGGGAGCTGGGAGAGGAGCCGGTCGTCTACCGCAACGACGCGGTGACTACGGGCGAGATCCGGGAGCTGGCACCCAGCCACATTGTCATCTCCCCTGGCCCGTGCTCGCCCCTGGAGGCCGGCATCAGCAACGATGTCATCCGGGCGTTCGGCGGCGAGGTCCCGATCCTGGGAGTGTGCCTGGGCCATCAGTCGATTGGCCATGTATTCGGCGGGCGCGTCGTCCGGGCGGCTCGGGTCATGCATGGCAAGACGAGCATGATCCGTCACGACGGCCGGCGCGCATTCGCCGGCGTGCCGAGCCCCTTTGAGGCCACACGCTACCACTCGCTGGTCATCGAGCGTGAGACGATGCCCGAGTGTCTGGAGATCACCGCCGAGACCGACATGGGTGAGGTGATGGGTGTCCGCCACCGCGAGCTGCCCATCGAGGGAGTGCAGTTTCACCCCGAGGCGATCCTGACCGAACACGGGCACAGGATGCTCCGCAACTTCCTCGATCAGGTAGCGTAGACCCAACTGCGCCGGAGGGCTTGATGTCCGCCATTGTGCGGGTCAACGGCTGCACCACGGGGCTCGACAAGGGCCGGGTGGCGGCGCTCGATCATGGCTTCCTGTACGGCAACGGCCTGTTCGAGACTATGCGGGCCACGGACGGGAGGCCCTTCACCCTTGGCCAACATCTCTTGCGCCTGCAGGCCAGCGGCGAAGTGATCGGTCTCCCTATCCCCGATACCCAGGTACTCCGCGACGAAGTCGCGGCTGCGCTGGAAGACGCCGGCGAGCCCGATGCCTACGTACGGCTCACCGTCAGCCGGGGGTATGGCGCGCCCGGTCCAGACCCCTCCTCTTGCGGAGATCCCACGATCGTCGTGCTCGTGAAGCCGTTCCCGGCTCCGCCCGAACGTTGGCTGACGCAAGGGATCGTCGCCGAGACTTCATCGATTCGGCGCAACAGCTCTTCCCCGATGACCCGCGTCAAGTCCCTGAACTACATGGAGTGCATCCTGGCCAAGCAGGCGGCCAAGGCACACGGTGTGGACGAGGCCGTATTCCTGGATACGGAAGGCAACCTTGCCGAAGCGACAGCCTGGAACCTGTTCTTCGTCCATGATGGCCGCTTGCTCACGCCTGACGAGTCTGGACCTATCCTCGCTGGGATCACTCGCGGGATCGTCCTGGATCTTGCCGAAGAGGCCGACATGCCATCGGAGGAAGGCGCATATCCCCTCGATCGACTCACATCGGCCGACGAAGCCTTCCTCACCAACTCGCTCTATGGAATCGTGCCGTTGGGAGCACTGGATGGCAACCGGGTCGGCGAGCGGGTACCGGGGCCCGTCACGGAGGCTCTCGGGGCTCAGTATGAACTCCTCCGACACCGCGAATGCGGACCGTAGCCTGACCAACTAACAGACATCACTGGGAGGCGTCCAGAGAATGGCAGGAAGACTCCGTATCGGCGTCCTGGCGTCGGGTGGGGGCACGAACTTGCAGTCAATCATCGATCGCTGCGAGGACGAGCGGATCGACGGCGAGGTCGTCGTTGTGATCAGCGATCAGCCGGATGCCGGAGCGCTCGGAAGGGCGCGCAAGCACGGGATCAAGGCCCTGTACGTGGAAGTGCCGAAGACGGGCACCGATGGTTGGCTCGCCGCGGACCAGGAGATAACTCGGGCGCTTCAAGAGGCCGGTGTGGGCCTGGTGTGTCTGGCCGGGTACATGCGGATGGTAGGGCCGAGCATGCTGGGAGCATTCAAGGGCCGCGTCATGAACATCCACCCCGCCCTCCTGCCCGCCTTCAAGGGCACCCACGGCCAGCGCGATGCCTTGGAGTACGGGGCGAAGGTCGCCGGAGCCACCGTGCACTTCGCCGATCCCGAGTTCGACCATGGCCCGATCATCATCCAGGCCGCGGTGCCGGTCCGCGAGGACGATACACCCGACACGCTCGGCGCGCGTATCCTCAAGCAGGAGCACGAAATCTACGCCCAGGCGATCCAGTGGTTCGCCGAAGGACGCCTCAAGGTCGAGGGCCGCCATGTGCGTGTTGAGGACGAAGTGACGGCGGGCCGGGTGAGCAGCGATGCGTCATGAGAGAGGCCCTGGCGCGGAACGGCTGTCTACGAGCGGTAGCGGCGCGTACGGCGGCAGAACGCGCGTGCTGCTTCGGGGGCCTTTCTCGCGTGTCTGGTAGTCTCGGGTAGCGCCCGCGTTCCGTTGACACCCAGACTTCAAAACTGCTATAGTCGCGGGCGGACACACGCAGGAGCCAACTTGCGTGGCCGCCGGGTCCGGCCCGCCCGGATGCGAAGGGGCTTGGGGTTTTTAGCGGGGAAAAAAGGCCCGCACAGGTGCGGCCCCCCAAGGGGATGGCGTTATGACGCTGCGAATCATGGCCGGCACTGGTGCGGCCCTCCTGGTGGTGGCGCTGCTGGGAGGAGGCAACAGCCTGGGCCATGCTGACCTGCCGGCGCGTTTTGACAGCCGCACGATGATCCCGGTCGCCGAAGTCAAGTCCGGCATGAAGGGCACGGCCAAGACCGTGTTCCGGGGCGTGGAGATCACTGAGTTCGGCATCGAGGTGATTGGCGTCCTGCCCAAGTTCGATCTGGGCGGCGACCTCGTCCTGATCCGGGCCCTCGACGGCCCCCTTATCGAACGCGGCTCGGGCGTTGTCGGTGGAATGAGCGGGAGCCCCGTCTATTTGGACGGACGTCTCCTGGGCGCGATCGCGTACTCGTGGTCCTTCGAGAAGGAGCCCATCGGCGGCGTGACACCGATGGAGTCGATGCTCAGCGCGTACGTCGAGAAGGCCCCCGCCGAGGTCGAGGCGAATGCGAGCAGCCGCGATCCCGTCGTCCTGCATGGTCGGCGACTCACCTTCGCTCGCGTTGCGGGCTGTGGCGATGCGCCCTTCGCTGACGCTCACACGATCAACGTGGTGCCGGTAGGGCTTCTGTCATGCAGCGGCCTCTCGCGCCAGTCGCTGGCGGATGTGTCGGAGTTCTTCGAGCCGTACGGACTGCAGCCCGTCGCTGGTCCAGGGACACTGGAGGAGCCGGTGAAGACGGAGCTTGTCCCCGGAGCGGCGGTGTCGGTGGAGTTGATGCGGGGCGACTTCTCGTCAAGCATGATCGGCACGGTCACCTACCGCGACGGCGACAGCCTCCTTCTCTTCGGCCACCCATTCATGCAGCTTGGTGCGGTGGATATGCCCATGGCCACCGCCTATATCCACGATTTCATCCCCTCCTATGCCCGCAGTGACAAGATGGGTTCAGCCATGGAGATGGTTGGGTCGCTGCGGATCGACGGAGGGTGGTCGGTGGGTGGGCTCCTGGGCCCGGTAGCGGAGATGGTTCCCATCGAGGTGTCGGTCGGCGATGAGGCCACAGGCCGCAAGCGCACCTTCCACGCGGAGGTGGCACGAGACGAGAACATCACCCAATCCCTGGTGTCGATGGCGATCGCTAACTCGGTCGATGCCGGGTTCCGGCCGATGGGCGAGGGGACGGCCCGAGTGCGCTTCGAGGTCGAAGGCCAGCGCGGCGCCAAGGTTGTACGGGAGAACACATACTGGGACCGGTCGTCGATCGCCATGGCCTGCACCCGGGAAGTGTCGAGCACGATCTACGTCCTCCGCCGCAATCCCTTCGACCCCCAGGAGCCCGCGCGGGTCAAGATGGGCATCTCCATTTCGGAGGAGAACTCCTCGGCCGCCATCGAGGAGGTCTACACGGATGAGACGGTGGCCAAGGCGGGGGAGAAGCTGACGGTCCACGTTGTACTCCGGCCGTGGGACGGGAGGCCTTTCGAGAAGGTCGTTGAGCTTGACATGCCGGAGGACCTGGCTAGGGGGACCATGCGCATCGGCGTGTGTGGAGGCGAGAGAGCCTACGCCATGCGCTCGCGGCTCGGGCTCTTGCAGCGCGACTTCCACGATCTTCCCTCGATCATCAAAGACATCCAGGAGACCGAGTTCAACAACCAGCTCTTCGTTGGGGCGGCTCTGCCGAACACCGCGGTCGGTGTGGCGCAGTACCTCCTCCATCGGTTGCCGTCATCGATTGCCAGGATCATGAGCGCCTCCCGCACAACCGACGTGCGTGGTGGCAAGGAAGAGGCGTCGAAGCTCCTCGACTGCGACGAGGTCATCCTCGGCCAGCACTTCCTGACGTTGGCGACTGAGGACAAGACCGGCGCGCGCGCCACAACGCCACCGCCGACGGCTCCGAAGACCACGCCGCCAAGCGGAAGCAGTTCGCCCACTCGGGCAACGACACGTGTGGCGACCGGGGCACTGGCCGGTCGCGCCAACCCAATGACAGCGCCGCCGCTGCCTTGGGCCGAGAGGATGGTGTCTCGGGCGTGGCCCGTCGAGGGCCCGGACGTTCGCCCGGTGGTCGCGCCGGCGGAAGACGGGCCTCCATCGGCCGATCGCCCGCGCAAGGCGGCGAAGAAGGGGGAGCCGCCACCGGGTCCGCCCCCACCGAGCCCGGATGAAGAGGAGGACGAGGGTGCACTCGCCCGGTCGCTCTCGGAATGGCGGCAGAGCACTGAGGAGGAGTTCAAAGAGGGCGAGACCGATGGCATCGCCATCCGCAGCGATGGAGCCCTGTACGTCGCCGTCAAGAAGGGTGAGTCGTGGCAGACGGAGGAGCATCGTGGCGTCTGGTCCATTGCCGTTGTGGATGGCGGCCCCGTGTACTTCGGCACCGGCAAGGACGGTCGGGTCTACAAGGTGGATCCCGGCGGAGATCCCGAGTTGCTCCATGAGACACGCGAGTTGGCCGTTCAGGCTCTTGCGCTGTCTGATGGCCGTCTCTATGCGGGCACCATCCCCAACGGCAAGCTGTTCAGGATCGATCCCTCCGATCCGAAGGCTGCGGAGGCCGTGGCCGATCTGCCTGACGACTACATCTGGGCCCTTGTACCGGACGGCAACGGTGGCGTCTATGCCGGGACGGGAAGCGACGGTCGGATCTACCACGTGGCTGCAGACGGCACGTCCCGCGTGCTGGCAGCCCTGCCGGCACAGCATGTCCTTTGCCTGGCCCGTCTCGGGGAGGACCTGCTGGCGGGGACAGCCGAGAGTGGAGTGGTCTACCGGGTCGCACCGGACGGCAGCTTCGAAGCCATCTACGACGATGAGCAACCGGCGGTGACGGGGCTGGCCGTCACCGAGGGCGGCGAAGTCTACGCCTGTACCGCCAGCAAGGGGCACGTCGTCCGCATTACGCCAGGCAAGGAGCCGATCACGGTCCTGAAGCTGGAGAAGCACGCTGCCACAGCCATGGTGGCCATAGGCGATACGGCGTATGTCGGGACTGACGATGATGGGAAAGTGCTCGCAGTCCTGGGGCCCGATCGACACGCTGTCGTGGCGGAGACCGAGGCGTCCGAGGTGAGCTGCCTCGCTGCCGGAGGAAGCTGGCTATTGGCGGGCGCTGCGAACCCGGGCCGGCTGGAGGCTCTCGACACTGCGGCAGAGAGCAGCGGCACGTTCGAGTCAGCGGTGCTCGACACCGAGCGCGTCGCGCGGTGGGGTTCCCTGCTCTGGACCGGGGAGATACCTGAAGGTGCCTCCGTCGATGTGCAGGTGCGCGTCGGCTCAACGGCCGACCCGGACGACGGGACGTGGAACGGTTGGTCCTACAGCTATCCCGTCTCCAGTAGCTCAAGGGTGTTGGCACCGGCCGCGAGGTTCTTCCAGTACCGCGTCCGGATCAGCAAGAACGATGGCGTGGACTCGCCGCTCTTCCGCAGTCTCCTGCTCAAGTATCTGCCGGCAAACCAGAAGCCCGAGATCAAGCTCACGGCACCCCTGGCCGGCGCGGCGATCTCCGGCAAGTACAGCATTGAGTGGGAAGGTAGCGACCCCGACGACGATACGCTCAGGTACACCGTGTACTACCGGGCAGACGGTTCCGATGAATGGCAGCGTCTGGAGCAGGACGTGGAGGAAGCGGAGTACGAGTGGGACACGACCGAGGAGGAGATCGAGGAAGGCACCGTGGCCGTCCGAGTCGTCGGCACCGATGCTCTGTCGAACCCGGGAGATTCCCTGGAGCAGGAGTCAATATCGTCCCTGGTGCTCATCGACAACACGCCACCCGAACTCTGGAAGGAGGGTGAGCCGAACGTCGCGGACGATCGCACCGTGCGCATCAACGGCACGGCATCGGACAGTGCTTCCCCCATAGTGAGTGTTGAGTACCGCGTGGGCGCGGAGGGGAAGTGGCACACCGGGCGCCCGGCTGACGGGGTGTTCGACGGCCCGATAGAGAAGTTCGAGGTCCGCACCCCGCCTCTGGAGCCCGGCCAGCACGTCGTGACGGTCCGCATTCGCGATGCGGCAGGCAACAAGCAGGACACCGAGCTTCCAGCCGTCATCCCTGGCGAGGAGAAGGAAGAACCCGCTGAAGAGGAAGCCAAGCAAGGCGACCAGCCGAAGAAGGAAGAGCCCCAGGAAGACAAGGAAGACTGAGTGTCCCGGGCCTCAGCGACCGGCGGGAGGGGGCCCGACGGAAGCGGCCGTGCGTGCCGTCCATCGAGCGCTGGAGAGAGCCTATGGCCGGCCGCCGGCGCAGACCAGACGCGACCCGCTCGACGGACTGATCGGGACGATCCTCTCCCAGAATACCACCTCAAGCAACGCCTCGGCCGCGTTCGCTGAGCTCAAACGCCGCTGTCCTACCTGGGAGGCCTGTCTGCAGACCCGAACGAGCGCGATCCGGGACGCGATACGTTCGGCAGGTCTCGCGGAGCAGAGGGCTCCCCGGATCCGTCAGATCATCGAGCAACTGAGGGATGAACGGGGCGAGCTGTCCCTCGAGTTCCTGCACGACTTGCCGGTTGCCCGGGCCCGCAGGTACCTCGAGTCATTCCCTGGTGTCGGGCCGAAGACGGCAAGTTGTGTGCTGCTGTTCTCCTGTCGGAGACGGGTTTTCCCGGTGGACACACACGTGGCCCGAATCACCCGCCGTCTGGGCTGGGTGACCGAACGGGCCACGGCCGAACAGATCCAGACGGAGCTTGAGCCTCGAATCCCTGCCAACCTTCGCTACAGCCTGCACGTCAACATGATCGC
>CBFDAZ010000003.1:0-38312 GCA_965602825.1 uncultured bacterium | reverse complement strand
GGACGATCAACGGCAAGCGGATCGACTCCTCGTAACAGACCATCTTCTGGAAGTATCGATGCGCTCCGAGCATCTCCCCGTGGTCCGGGTGGAAGACGATCAGCGTATCATCGGCCGCGCCCCTCTCTTCGAGCGCGCTGAGCACCATGCCGATGCAGTCATCCAGCAGCGCGACACAGCCGAGGTACGCCGCCCAGCTCTCCAGCCACTCCTCACGGGAAGGATCGGCGCCGATCTGGCCGGGCAGGTGGGAGAGATGCACCTCGGGCTTGCCGGTCTGAGCCGCCATCAGGTTCGGCGGCGGACCGACGTCCTCCGGCCCGTACATCGAGAAGTACGGTTCCGGTATCACGAATGGGGGGTGGGGGAGCCACAGGAAGCAGAACAGCGCCCACGGCCGGTCGTCGGGGGCGGCCACGACGAAGTCCGCCGCCTGTCGCGCATAGTACATGTCCAGGTAGTCTTCGGCCGGGAACGGGTGCCGCCCCGGGTTGGGGGCGGAGAACCTGACCTCACGGATCTCGTCGCCGAAGCGGGTCGGCACGGCCCTCTGGTGGCTCTCTTTGCTCGGCGATTCCAGCCCGCCCTCGGCGCAATATGCGTTGTATTCGGGAATGCTGACGAACCTGGCGAAGGGGACCTTGTGCCTCAGAGGAGGATCGGTCCGGACGTGATCGACTCCCACATGGCCGACGTGGTAACCCTCTGAGGCGAGGACTTCGTCAACCGTGACCTCGTCCGGGTTCAGCGACCCCGCCTCTCGGTCGCCCGACTGACCGAAGCCATTGACGAGCGCACCGCAGGAGTGGACATAGCGCCCCGTATGCAGTGACGACCGCGCCGGCGCACAGAGAGGGCACGTCGCGTAGAAGCGGTCAAACGTGATCCCCTCAGCAGCCAGGGAATCGAGGGTGGGCGTCCGCACGCCGCGGCTGCCGTAAGTCCCCACACAATCGCGGCGCAGTTGATCGGCCATGATCCAGAGGATGTTGGGGGGCATCAGGGCACTCCCACGCCTGGGTTCGCCGCACCTGCGAGGTCGCTGGGTCCGGTCTCTCAGGCCCGGCCTGGAGGTCCTGCACCATCGCGGCGTTCGTGGGTCGGGTCTCACAACCCGACGCCATCTGCGATCTTCTCGAACGCCAGGTACCGATCCACGAACTCGTCAATCCACCCCGCCTGTGGGTGCCTTCTGATCGCCTCCACCACGCTCTCCAACGTCCAGTCGGCGAATGTGCCGCTGCACGTCAAGCAGGCACGGTAGGCCTCCACCGCCTCGGCACAGTGGTGGTTGCCCTCGGGGTACAGGATGACGAAGAACCCGTCATCGAACGCCTTGACCCGTCGCACAGCCCCCGCGAGGAGGTGGTCACGCCAGATCTGCTGCAACGGCATCGACCGGAGCTTGTCCCGGCAGTCTTCTGGTCTAAAGCAGCCCATCTGGTCGGCCACCTCGTTGTAACGAGCCTTGTGGCCGGAGGACTTGCCCTTCAGGTTCTCGTGGTACTTGACCTCGATGCCGATGAAACCGCTCCCGCCATCGCGTGGGGTGAACTCGACATACACGTCGAAGGCTGACCGGTCGCCGAGGTAGTGCGCGTCGCCTCGACCAGGGGAGTGTTCGAACTTGATACCCGTCACCTCGGCCACACGCCCCTGCGTCACATCACGCAGCACGGCCGTCGCCAACTCCAGGTCTCGCTGGAGCTCGCCGAAGAGATTGAAGCACAGCGGCTGGCTCGACAAGAGGTCGTCGAAGATCCGCGGCTTCGCGTAGAGCTTGCCTTGGCTCTTCTCCGAGTCGAGTACCTCGTCCCGGACGACCGACCTGATCGTCTCAGTCAGGTAGTTGCTCAGCGTCCGTTCCGCCCAGGGCATTGCCAGCCTCGATCCGAGCTGGCGGCCCTCATGCTCCCCGGCCTCGTACCCCTGCTTCTCCCGCCAGATCGATTGCAGGATCCGGGCCTGCCGACGGAACGTGTCGCCCGCGCCGTCGACCCGTTCGTACGCATGGTACCTCTCTGCCAATGCGGTGAGGTCAACCGGCTTCATGTGATGCGACTCGTTCCCGGTGCTCACGATCTGCGCCGAGGCTTCGCAGCCTTCGTGACCGAGTGAATGTACGCGGTCTGCTGCTCGTGGTGCCGCAGTTCGACCTCCGTGGCGCCGTCTGCTACTCTCGATCGTCGAGGGTCCACGCCGTGACGGCTTCCCATGGGCCGCAGAGCAGGGGACGGTCGTCGTGGGAGAAGCGAGAGCGACGAGTGGCGACGTCAGGCGCCCGAGGAGAAGGGCGATAGGACCCGCTCCGCCCACTCCAGGAACCGCTGCGCTTGCTTGATGACCCGATCTGCCGCGTCTCGGCTCAGCGCTTTTCCTTGGTACTGGGAGGCGGCCTTCTGCTGCAGGATGTCGGCGAGCTGCCGTGACCTCTGGGCGCACTCCGCCTCCCACTGAGTGCCCCTGCAGGCCCTCTGCAGGACGCGAGCGGCCTCCGCGTGGGACTGGCCGCCCGGCCTCTCATCGATGAGGAACAGGCACAACGCATCGTTCGCAGCAATGGCTGCGAGGACGGCGTTGCTGGCGGCTTGGTTGACGTGCTCCGGGTCATTGGCGAGTTCGGCCACGTCCCAGAATCGCCGGGCCTCCCTCAGGAAGCCTTGCCATCTTGCCATCGGCGTCTCAGGGCCTCCAAGGAGTTGCCGTGTAGCCTGATGCTTTCCTGCGTGACATTCCTCCAGAACGGGTTGTCCGTGGCCTCCCACTCCCGGAGGTCGTGCAGGTCGGCGACATGCCAGGACAGGGCTATCCCGTGTCGCATGGCGATGTCGAGGCAACGCTCCACGATCCGCTGCTCCAGCGTCTCATCCCCCTGCTCCACCACGATCAGGACGTCGGTGTCGCTGCTCGGCCCGGCTTCCTTGCGTGCTTCACTGCCGAAGAGTAGCACCGTCAGAGCTTCCGGCACCTCGTGGACTACGTCAGCGATGAACCCACGGTACCTGTCAGCTTCCGCCGTGAACAGCTCGCGTAGACTGGCCACGAGAGGCACGTCCGTGTTCTGCAGCTCGTAGGTCTTCGCCCGCCCATGGTCGCGACACGACAGGATGCCGGAGGCCGTGAGTTCGCCCAGGGCCCTGGATGCCGCACTGGACCACACGCCCGCCCGGCGCGCGATCTCGCGGCCGCTCAGAGGGGCGTTCGCATGGCAGACCACGCGAAGGATGGCAACCTTCGCTTTGGAAGACAGGAGGTCAGCGAGGGGTTCCTTGAGCCACATGTCGGTTGCTCCGAGACGCGATTGCTCATTTGAATGAGCTTGCGCTCACATTCATGAGCAATCATACCACACAACCGCTGGCCTGCCAAGACTCGCTGCCCCCGAAGATGGTGTGCGGAGGGGAGTTGGCCCAGCCGTCGTTCCCGGCACAGCCCGCGGCCGACAGGCGTCCGCCGAGTTGGTTAGCCTCCGCTACTTTGGCCGGAACCGGCTCAAATGAAGATCTTGTAGTTGCGTCTGCCGATGGCGGGGCCGATGATGGCCCAGATGGAGCCGCAGACGTAGTCTCCGAGGATCAAACCCAGGAAGAAGTTGACGCCCTCGCGGTGCACCTTCATGCCCCAGTAGTGGGTCACGATGACCTTGATGAGCCAACTGATCAGGAAGGCGAACCAGAAGTAGTCCATCGCGAAGCTGATCGCCAGCGCATACCCCGCCGGGTGGAAGGGGAGCGAGGTGAAGCGGAAACGGAGGGCCTTGAGGACGAACATGAAGGCCGCGCCGACGGCCATGAAGACTATCGCCCGATAGTCCGCCTCCGGTGGGACGTCGATCCAGGACCGCAGTCGGTTGTACGTCTCCCAACCGACCCAGCTCTTGTAGCCCTGACAGCGGGCGCTGGCTCCCTCGCGGAAGGTCACCGTCATGTTCGCCCAATAGGCCGTGATGATGGCGAACGCCGTCGCCAGGATCATCGCCCGCGCCAGCCACCGGCGGTCCAGGTCGGTGAACTCAGTCATCTTGAGGGCTTCGAGCTGATTGGGCATCGGGTGGCAGCGGTAGCACCGGTTGAACCAGTAGGTCGTCGAAAGCGCGGTAAGGGTTTGCGGGCCGAACGCCTGGGCTCCAGCGACCTGAACCATCAGGCGGTGAGGGTTGACGAAGTAGATCTCGTGTGGTGCCCCGAACTCGGCCCGAACCCGTGTCATGGCCAGACTGAGCAAGTAGAAGATAACCAGGAAGCCAACGATCGTTGGAGCGTTCATGCCGGCCTGCATGGCGAAGATGACAAGAATGATCGTCCCAACGCCGATCCCCGCGGCGGCGAAACGGTACGAGAACGGCTCGTCGGCATCGGCGAGGGCATCGCCCTGGCCGATGATGTGTCGCCAGACGGCGATCAGGTGCCGCCGGGCTGCCCACAGGCCGGAGATGGCCAGCGCAATCCAGGCGCCGCCGGCCTGCTCGTTGAGGTACGGCATGCCCTGGATCTGCTGCGAGCCGGCCATGCCACAGATCAGCAGCTCGGCCTTGGCGAAGAGGTAGAAGAACCAGCACGAGAACGAGAGATCGGTGGGCAGGAAGAAAGCCAGCCCAATCGCAAAGGGGTAGAGGCTTATCGTGAAGCGACCGAGGAAATCCCAGGGCGCTCCCCGCAGGTGCTGGTGAAGGTCGTACTGCTTGACGTACTCGATCCACGGCACCCCGGGATAGAAAGCATGCAGACCGTTCAGCAGGTCAATGCCGAGGGCAATCCCAAAGCCGACCCACATCAGCCGATTGCGGAAGAAGCGGGCGGTCTCCTGGCCCCGCGTCAACTCCAGAGGCAGGACGATCAGGGGGAACGCCAGCTTCTCGTGCTCCGCCCATGGCTTGCGGATGAGGACATTGAAGCAGAACAGCACGAAGATCAGCACCATCAGCCACAGTGCCCACCACCCCAGTGGCGTGAGCATCGGCACGAGGTTCTTGGGGTGCCACCAGGTGGCATCCCCCTCGTAGAAACCCTTCAGTGCTGCCTCGTCCGACACCACCAGCCAGTGCGGCAGGTACTGGTGGAACAGCACTTCCCACTTGTTCTCGGGGCTTGCGAAGCGGAACGGGTGCCCCAGGACGCCGAACAGGTTCTGCACGAAATCGTGACCGCAGAGCGTCTCGCCGATCACGATCATGATGTAGATGACGAGCAGCTCCGACTGCGTGAACGTGCTCTTGGGCGCGATGCGGCGGAGGAGCAGGTTGACGACGGCCAGACAAAAGAGGATGAAGATCGGCGTGATGAACAGCGGCAGGCACGAGCCGTCCAGGGAGTACCAGCGGACCTCGACAACGGTCACCCAGTACGCGTTCACCGGCATCAGCAGGAGGCCGAGGATGATTGCGCGGGGCGTAACCGTCGGGCGAGAGCGCGCCGTCGGCGCGGATTCTGCGGGCGGGGCTTGCGGTTGCACGGCGGCGATTCTACGGTTCGCGCAGGCCCCTGTCAAGGGACACGGCGGGCCGGGCCAGAATGTCGGGGCGCCGCAACTTCACCTCGTGGGAAGCCGTTAGTAGGTGCGAAGGCACACAACGGACCTGATGGGAGGCCCAGCATGCGGCTGTTTGGGATGCTCACATTGCTTGCGGTTGTCGCAGCGCCCGCCGCAGACGCGGCGTCGAAGGTCTTCTACCTGGATCACGCTGCCGCGGTCGGCCTGCCGAAGCTGCTTGACGAGTTGATCCTCGCCAAGTCACCGTGGGTCGAGGAGTTGCAGCCCCATTGGGCCGAGCTACGAGCTGGGGTCAAGGTGAAGGCGGACGTCAACGCCATCGAAGTCGAGGGCTCGGCGGCGGCGCTCGGGGCGCTCAGGAACGTCTTCGGCCTGCTCGATGTGCCCAGACGGACGGTGACGCTGTCATGCCGACACGTACGGGTGACCGATCCTGGCATGCTGGTGGGTAGACCCGCCGGTCCGCCGACAGCCGGCTCGCTTGCACAGGGCGAGGGAAGGGAGCCGATTCCCTTGCGGGTGGCGCCGGGGGATTGGATGGACCGCGTGCAAGAGCTCGTTGAGGCCGGTCAGGCCACCGTTCTGCAGGAACGTACCGTGAGCGCGCTCGACGGCTCCTGGAGCGCCATCTACGCGGGCGATCCTGAGACCGACCCGGAGTTCCTGTTCCAGGCCAAGCCGGTCCTCACGGAGGCCGGAGAAGTGTGGGTCACGCTGGCTTTGGGGCGCATCGCGCGAGAGGGTCCGGAGGAGCCCGGATCGAGCGAGGCCGCGAAGCAACCGGACCGCCCGGGCCTGTGCCTGTCCTGTGGCCCGGGAATAGGGGACATCTGGTTCTTGCCGGAGGTCACCGTGTCGTGCGTCTGGCCGGAGTGGCAGTCCCTGCTGGTGGAGGGGCCGATGTGGTGGAAGCGAGACGAAGACCGGCCCACGGGTCGCGGACAGGACTTCGTGATCGTTACGGCAGAGGTCGACGACTGACCGGGCTCAGCGCTTGATCTTCTGGATCCGTTCGGCGATCTGCGTCAGCTCTCCATCGTCGACCCATATCCCGCGGCAGTCCTTGCAGCCGTCCAGCTTGGTCCCCGGGAAGTGGTCGAATTCAAAGGTCTGCAGTGTGTCCAGGCATACGGGGCAACGAAGGCTCCGATCGTAAGGAGGGCTAGCGAGCGTATTGCTGAAAGCTTGATCGATCGTGATGAGCGCCGAAGGGTCGAGCTTCGCGATGTCGTTCAGCTCGCCCTGGTCGAACCACGCCCCCCCGCAACCGGGGCAGCCCTCCAGCGTGATCCCGACGATGGTCTTCTCCTCCAGCACTTTCGTGCACCGCGGGCAGATACGCATTTCCCCCAACCTCGCATTCCTCTGTATGAGATGGCACCGCTTCCTTCTGCTGCAAGGCTTCTGCCACCTCCATTGCATTGCGTCCCAGGAGGCATTTGTGGGCTGGCGGAGGGGTCGGCCTCGCGTGCTTGACTTGACCGTCTCCCTTGTATATAGTTGGCCCGGAAGCCGTTACGCTTCTGAATCGCTGTGTTTTCAGGCACCCGCGAAGGAGATAAGGCCATGCGAGTCTTCCGGGCGATGCTGGTGGTCGTTGCCGCCTTGGTGGTGGGCGCTGTCGTGGCACAGGAAAGCGTTGAGATCGTGATCGGGGGACAGATCGTCGCCCGCGTCCGCGACAAGGGCCCCTACGACTCGCTGGCATCCCGGGCCGCCAAGATCGACCAGCGGATCGATGACGTCATATCCTACGAAGACACACAGAACCCGAAAGTGAAGGTGCGCGAGGTCGATGGCGTTCATACCGTGTTCTGCGGCGAGCGGGCCGTGATCGGCGTCTACGCAGGTGACGCGGCGGCCCAGAGCATCGAGCCGAAGGCGCTGGCGGCGATTTGGATGCGCCAGATCAGGCTGGCTCTGCCGAAGGCGACGCCGGTCAGCCGGCTACCGGTGACGCCGACGTCAGGAGAGACGCCCACCACTCCGGTGCCTCGGGTGCCGACCGCTTCCGAGACGACCGGAGCCCCGCCTACGGGTGTCCGGCCGGCGATACCGGACAACGAGCCGTCCACTGCCCACCGCCCTCCCACGCCGGGGGCGAGTACGACACCTACCGGCGACACCGTCCCCGGCACGACCACGGCCGTTCAGCCTGCCGAGCCGAGCAAGACGCCGAGAAGTGCCGCGCTCCTCCTTCTGCTCGATGCCTTCAACAGCGTCAGGGCCCTGACGGAGGACGAGTACCTGGCGGGGCGCGACCGCCTGGCCAGCAACCTCCTGGGTAACCTGGAGCCGTTCATGGCGGAGGTCCGCGAGCAGGGCACGATTGCCGACACGCCCCGGCCGCCGCGGCCGATCACCGTAGAGCCACCGACGGTAGGGCCCACGGAGCCGCCGACGGTGCCGACCGTCCCGACCATCCCCACCGGGCCGACGCCGCCGACCGTGCCAACGGTGCCGACCGTACCCGAGGTCGGCACGGCGACGACCCCGGAAGTGCCGCCCGGCGTGGATCCAAGCCGGGTGAGGGTGCCTCAGAAGGAGCGGATCGGCCGCAAGTTCAAGGCGGCTGAGAAGCCTTACGCCGAGCTGAGAGCGACGGGCGGGCCGGACCTGGCGACGGTCACCCAGTTCTTGAGGGAGGCCCGCAAGGCGTTCTTCACCACGGAGGACTTCGACACCGCGGAAGCCAAGGTGGATGAAGCGCTCACCACCATGGGAGTCCCGATCCCGGACTAGCGGGGCACGAAGTCGGGCCCGCCCGCTCCTTCGTTGCCAACTGCCGAACACGATCCGGCCGAGCCAGCTCAGGGGCTCGGCCGGCTTGCCGAATGGGACCCATTATGCAGGCAGTCCTGGTGGACCTCGACGAGACACTCTACGAGCCCGGAGGCGCGCTGATCCGCAGCGTCGATCGCCGCATCACGACCTTCATCGCCCTGCGCACCGGTCTGCTTTGGGACCGGGCTGACGCGCTGCGGAGGGAGCTTTGGCGTGACTTCGGCACCACTGCGCGCGGGCTGAACTTCCGCTATGATATCGATGAACGGGCGCTGAACCGCTTTGCCGTGGACTCGGTGGATCCCTCGGCACATGTGTCGCCGGACCCCGAGCTGGAGGCCGCGCTGTTGCGGGTCAGCCTGCCGTGCTATGTCTTCACCAACGCCACTCGCCGGTATGCGGAACGTGTCCTCGCCGCGCTGGGGGTCAGCCACTGCTTCCGCGGCATCTTCGCCATCGAGTTCTCGGACTACCACCCCAAGCCCTCGCCACACTTCTACCGGAAGGTGCTGGCGGCGCTGAGCGCTTCACCTCGGGACGTCGTCCTGGTGGAGGATAACCCACGGAACTTGGAGCCGGCGCTGGCAATGGGGATGAAGTGTCTTCAGGTCGGCGGATGTAGTGCGCCGGATGGCGCCCTCATCGTCGAGAGGTTCCGAGACGTACCTGACGCCCTTGAGGGTCTGAGCAAACGGTAGTCCGCCGGGCTGCCGTCGCAGCCCTAACCCCAGGTGCGGGGCCCGGAGGCCCCTGGTCGGTGCCGTGTCTCGTCGAAGAGGCGTTCCAAGAGCTCCTCCTCCTCCATGCGTTCCCGTATCTCCCGCGACCGCCGCCGTACCCGCAGGTATGCCACTGCGAAGATGAGAACCATGGCGAAGAAGATCGCGGCCTCGACGGCCCACGGCAGGGGAACGCGGCGGGATCGGCGGGCGATCAGCTCCCGCCAGCCGGCCTCCACCTCCGGCGTGGAAAGGCCGTATGCCCGCCGAAGGGCTCGCCCTACGTCCTCCGTCTCCTTGAGATTCGTGATGAAGCCGCTCAGTTCGCGCTTTGGGTCGAGCGAGACCAGGTGCTCGATCAGCACGTAGCTTTCGGCGTAGGCTATGGAGCTCTGCTGCGGGTCGGTGGGGAAGGTCTCCAGTTCGGCAATGGAGTGCAGTCCGCCGGTCCTCGCTGCATCGGCGAGGAGACCGATCTCGCGACCTGACCAGTCCCCCGCGTAGTACTTGGCGGCCCCCTCGTGCAGCCATCTGGGGGCCCGGTCAGTGTATGAGCCCAGGGCGCGCCCCACAAAGAGATGGACTATCTCGTGACGCACGAGCTTGCGGAAGGAGATGGGGGGAACCGTTTTCAGGAGCACCTGGTTGTCGCCGGGCCTGGCCAGTCCGAGTACCCAGATCGGCATCCGTTTGCCGGCGGCCCGCTCGAAGTCGGCGTGAGTGGGGCAGATGATGATTTCGGCTCGGCCCTCCAGACGAATGCCGAGATCGCTGATGAGATTGGACGCCAGCTCATCGGCCTCCCCGACCGCTATGTGCGCCTGCTCGCCCGCCTGCCTGGGGAAATGGGCGACCACGTGCTGCCCATAGAGCGACTGCCGGCCTTCGTCAGCGGGGGAGCCAGCGCAGGCGAGCGGGACCGAGGACGCCGCCGCGACTGCGACGAGGCTTCGCCACCGGCTCGCCCGATGCCGTCCCGGCGTCAGCGGGTCGCCCATTTGGGACACACCCCTCGCGCATGACACCAACGGCAATGGCGTCCCCGGACTGCCGGGTAGTCGGTTGCTTGGGTGATCGCCGCGGCCAGGCCAACGGCCCGCTCCCGGACGCGAGCCAGAGCTTCCGGGGGCTTTGTGGCGTCGAGGACCTTGCGCTTCCTCAATGCGTGGACCTCCACGGCGGCCTCTCGTCCCTCGGTCTGCTGCGCCAGGAGCTGGAGGATGGCGGTCTGGAGATCGTCCTGAAGAGCGTTCTCGCTCGGAGGTCGCCGGGCAGTTGTATAGAGGACAAAGGTCAGCCGGCCGTCGTGGGCCTCCTCGCAACGGTCGGCACGGGCTTCGAAGCAGAACCCGTCCACCTCGTCCTTGAGCCGCGCGTCCACCTTGACCTTGTGGGGATCGTCCGCCAGGTGGTCGGCGTGGTAGTTAGCCAGGAGTTGAGCGCCGATCCGGCAGTACTCCTCCTCCTCGCGGCTGTCCGTGGCAGCACTCCCATCGAAGCACTTGGTGAATAGCGCAAGCAGCCGGTCTGCCGGGAAGTGCCGCGGGCCGCCCAGGCGATAGCACTCGTCGAGAGACCGCCTGACCGCTGCGTGGAGCGTGCGCGCGGCATCCACTCGCCGTACAGAAGGCCTGGCGGGTCCCCCGAGGCGGTAGAGCTCGTAGCGCATCGGGCACAGGGCGTACGCCTCCAGGGCCTTGTATGTCAGGGCCGCGTCGGTCTTCACGAGGCCTCCCTGGAACTCGCGTCATCTGGCGACAACGGGGGCCGGGATGGCTGCCTCGGGTAGCAGCGGAAAGCCTTCACGATGCGGCGGAACTCCTCCACCTCCTCCTGACTCAATACGCCTCTGGAGGCACTCGCCTCAATCACGTACGCTCGGTCATCCGAGCAGAAGAACGCGTAGTAGGCCTCCCGGTCGGCATGGATCGCGTAGCCGTGCCACTGCCCTGATCGCTCATCCTGTTCGTACTCGACGCGCGGCCCATCTTCCTCCGCCATCCACATGGCGTGGGCCGTCAAGAACTTCTCGACGGGCATCTCCCGGCGGATTGGGTATGCCCTGAGCGCAAGAGTGAGCCGGATGCCGGCCGCTTCGCAGACTAACTTCAGCGTTGCGTCCTCCCCGTCCGGGGCTTCCCGCCACCCCGAGCGATCGCTAACGGCGAGCGTCCAGCCCTCCCCGCTGTAGAGGGTCTCCGAGTCGGTGTGTTCGGTGTTGGTCTGCTCGTGGACCACGGCCTCCCGCGAGGCGCCGGTATGCATCCGAGGTGGGGGCGTGGCGGGCCTGGGGCGCCGAGCCAAGCAGCCCGAGCCGCCCAGGCCAAGTCCAGATGCCATGAGCACCAGAGCGCACACGCGCAGCTGGCGCCCGGCGGCCCTCGTGAAGAAGGAACGGCAACGGCCTCGGATGAGTGCCCTCATCATGTGGTGTCCACCGAAGCGGCTCTACGGCCGAATGCCAAGCGCTACCATGGCCTCCCCGACAACGTGGAAGGACCCGGTGACGCAGATGACGTCCTGTGGGCGGGCCTGCTGGCGAACCGCCTCGAGCGCCTCAGCCACGGGCGCCACGCAGGTCACGACCGGCGCAAGGCCGCGGGCCGCGGCGCGGAGCCGCTCGGGAGCCGCCGCGCGCGGCGAATCGGCCTGGGTGCAGCATACCCGATCGGCAAGCGGGAACAGGGCCTGGGCGAACGCGGCGATGTCCTTGTCTTCCGGCATCCCAACAACAAGCAGCAGACGAACTGAGCCGGAGCGCTTGCGGAGGAGTTCCCCAAGCGCCTCGCGGAGAACACGCGCCGACACGGCGTTGTGGGCCACGTCCAGGACGGTAGTAGGGGAGCCCGGAATGACCTGGAAGCGCCCGGGCCACTCAACACTGGCCAGGCCGCTGCCGATGGCCTCCGGTGTGACGTGGAACCCGGCGCTCTCGAGGGATTCCGTCAGTCCGATGGCGACCGCGGCGTTCTCCCGTTGGTGTTGCCCCAAGAGGGTCAGCGTGAGATGGCAGTAGAGCCGCCGGCCTCTCACTGCGAACGTTCCGTTTTCGGCCTCCACTGCCGGGCACGGGATGGTCGGGGCATCCACCGCAGAGGCTTCAGACTGCAGCACCGCCATCACCTGCGGTGCCTGGGGGGCCAGGATGCACGGCACGCCGGGCTTCATGATGCCCGCTTTCTCGCGCGCGATATCCTCCAGCCGGTCGCCCAGAAGGTCCGTATGGTCGTAGTCGATGCAGGTGATGCCACAGACGACCGGCTCGAGGGCATTGGTGGCGTCCAGGCGGCCGCCGAGGCCCGTCTCAATCACCGCGATGTCAACGTGTTCGCGGGCGAAGTAGAGCAACGATGCAGCGAGGTGTGCTTCGTAGAAGGTGATGTCCTCGGTGGCGCGATCGGCATTGATCTGGTCCACCAGTGGTTTGACCGCAGCCACTGCTGCTGCGAAGTCCGGCTTCCCGATCATGCGGCCGTCGAGGCGAGTGCGCTCCCGGATATCGACCAGGTGTGGTTTGGTGAAGAGCCCCACCGAGTAGCCCGCTTGCCGAAGGATGGCGTCTAGCATCGCGGCAGTCGAGCCCTTCCCCTTGGTGCCGGCCAGGTGGACGACCGGGAAGGCTTCTTGAGGCTGGCCCAGCCCCGACAGCAACCGACGGACATTGGCGAGCTGGAATCTGTCGCGCCCGAAGTAAGTGGCGCCCAGCTTCTCGAAGTCAATCAACGAATGGAGGTAATCGAACGCTTGCTCATAGTCCATGGGACACCGGCGGGGCGCGGCTCTCACCTGGATCGCTACTTGGTTCGGCCCACGTTACGTTTCATCCTGCTGAGCCACACTGCGCTCTGGCGCACCGGACACAACGTAGTGCGGGCGGCGAACACGTCGCCGCCCGCCGCGGTAATGGGATCTGTCTGTGTCGGGCTATCTGGGGTGGGTGCCTGCGCTCCTGGGCCAGTGGACAACGCTCGCCTTACCGGGTCGATCGCGTGCTGTGACAGAGCCGCCCATGCAAGGTCACACGCTGATGGATCCCGTACGAGCTTGCCGTCGCACTCCCCACGTCCCCCTCGTGCCGTTGGTGGCCTTCCACGTGCCCTGCCCGACCCACACCGGACTACCGGGCGCCAACTGCTCCACGTTGCCAGTGCCGTTGAAGGTCACCCCGCAGCCTGTTCCACTCCAGGTGACCGCGCCGGAGGCATCCACAATGCCAACGATCTGGATTGGGTCGGCGCAGGCCGACAGCCGAACATTCCCGTTCAAGGCGCCCCGAGGGCTGATGTAGAACCGGATGATACCCGTGTCGTCGCCGAACACGTCGCCCCAGTAGATCCCCACCATCTCGATCTCCCCGCCAGCCTCGCCTCCACAGCCCGAGATCACCAGCCCCGTTGCCGTGACGAGCAGCCCTGCCAGCAAGAACGAGCGTGTACGCATCGTCTCGTCTCCCCTCGAAGTGTCAGACCCGATCCAGGCTCGGTGCCTCTCCACGCGGCACAACGCCTTCGACGACACCGGAGTTCGCCAACTCCACTTGCGGCTCCTCTAACGGCGCCTTCACGCCTGCAAGGCCTGTAGCGTAGGCCCCTGCGTGTCGTTATCAGAAGGAGACTTCGGCTGCGGCCTGCAGGAGGTCAAGGTCATCAGCTCCGGCTACGTCGGACATCTGGCGTGCGTACGTGAAGGTAACGTCGAGTCCGTCAACGATATTCCGCGTGGCGCTGATCGCGACCAGGTCGTCGTATGCGCCCACCGCGTAATTCGGCCACCACGCAGGCGGCGTGTTGTAGACCGGATCGAGGTGGGCGTAGCGCAGCTCGATCGGCGTCTCGCCGATGTCGACGGTAGCAATGGCTGCAAGAGTGCGGGCGCCGCGGAAAATCAATGCGTTCCGGGTCCAGCGCTCCCACGGGATGGCGCCGGGGTAAGTGGCCAGATCGTACTGCAGCGTCTCGTAGTACGGGTAGAGCTGGGAGAAGGCGACATCGTAGCAGGGGTCCGCGCGGCTGGCGATGCCTGTCACCTTCACATCGCCGGCGTTTATCAGGTCCAGGCTGCCCATCCATGCCAGGCAGTTGGTCAGCCGCTGCCGCGATGCCGTCCTTTCAAGCTCCGCGTACTCGAACGTAAGGTCGCGATTCCAGATATTGGCGGCGAGATCCACACTCCAGACTTGCTCATCCCCCGCACCGTCGAACAGGTAGTTTCCGGCGATGTGCCACTCGGGACGCTCGTACGCGAGTCGGTACGCCGTGTAGTGGTCGTGATTGATGCCGAAGGACCGACCCCAGTCATACCACGCGAGGCCGGTGAAGACATCGAGCGCGGTGTTGGTGTTGCCGATGTCGGGCAAGCGCCAGTGGACGCCCTGCTGGCTCAGGCGGTCCGTGCTCACCGCAAGCCCAAGACCGTACTGGATGAACTGCCGCCCGACCGTCCACTCGGTCGGGGTAAGCCAGTCGGTGCTGAAACTCAGCAAGGCCTCGTCCAGCCAGACGTTGTCGCCCAGACCCAGAGTATCCGGGAAGGGGGGCGTAACGCGTGCAGCCGCCACGCGCGCGGCGTCGTCAATCATCTTGAGCGTGATCTTGCCCGTCAGCTCATCGGTGATCGGGCCCTCAATGCCCAGCTTGGCGGTCAGCGCGTCGAACTCGGCGTTCTTCCAGAGATCGCCCACTAGCCCGATGCGGTAGTCGATCCAGCCCGTGATCGTCGGCCGGCGCCGAGCAGTCTCGAGCACGCCGACGCGGTCGTCCAGGTCGGCCAACCTCTGGTCCAGATCCGCTGCCTGGGCCCCGATGTCTGCCAGTTCCGTCTTGAACTCGTCGAGCAGTTTCTGACAGGCCTGGCGCACGTCGTCATCCGTGACTTGGCCTGGGGGGCCCTGAGGGCCCGCATCGCCTTTGTCGCCCTTCGGGCCAGGCGCGCCTGCATCGCCGCGTTCCCCTTTGGGGCCGGGCGCACCGGCACTTCCAGGCGGGCCTCCCGGACCTGGTGCACCCGCAGATGCGGGGCGCGCATCGCTGGCCCAGTCCATCAAGCGCGATATGGCCATGGCGAACTCGTACCGGGTCAGCGCCCGATCGCCGCGGAAATCGCTGGTCTTGGGGTAACCAACGATCACCCCTGCGTCCACCAGTGTCTGGACGGCGTCGTAGGCCCAGTGCTCAAGGGGAACCGTGCCGGCGAGGTCTGAGAAGGCTGTCGCGGGATACAGGCAGAGGACGACAACGAGGGCAGATAGCGCGCGCCGCATAGCTACGCCTCCTGCTGCAGTGTGAGCTACGAAGGGTGGCTTGATATTGGATATGACGCCATCTGGTAGGCACAAATATCCCGATCGCCGCGTACGGCCCGGCGACTGCAAGGAAGTCTACCATACCGCTTCGGTGACTGTCAACTGCCGCCTTGAGGACAAACGCTGCAAACGGAGGGCGGGCTGCACGGAGCCTATCTGTGGTGGTTGGGCCCGCAGGATAGTAGTCCGCACACTGGCCGGGTGCTGGTCCGCGCAGGGCCTCGGCGCCCACCCGACCCCGGCCGCCCGTGACGCGTGATGCAACGCAGGCTCAGTGTTGGTGCGAGTGCCCACGGATCTGCTCGCGCCTGGCCGCCTCCTCTTCCTCGAGCCTTTTCCGCTCAGCCTCCGGCAAGGGCACCCACTTCGGGAGCACTTCGTCGGTCGCTTGCTTGTAGGTGCGTCCCCGCACCTCTGAGAGCGCCAGGGCGGCTTCACGGCGTGTGACGGTCTTCTTGGGGCACAGCCTGTCGGTGTCGCCGAAGGCCAGCTTGGTGGTGTTCCCTTCCAGCAGGTCCGCGAGCACGGCAGGGACGTACTCCTCGGTAACCGAGTCGGCATCCTCCAGGAACGACCTCAGCCTGACTCGGTACTCGTCAACCAGGACAGGGTCGGGCAGTACCACGTCCGCACCGAGACACAGACCGTTACGCACAAAGATCAAGCGTTCGCGACTCATGTCTCTCTGATAGTGCAGTTCCCTCGTCTCGAAGCCGAGAGGGCACCCCGCGTTCAACATGCCGTTGACATACGGGAAGGAGTGCTCGTGAGGGGGAACGTCCATGTAGCGCTTGGGTTCATCCAACGAGGCGAGCTTGATCCATTTGGAGGGTGTATCGCGCCAGAAGATGTTGTTCGCTCGTAGGAGCCAGATGATGAACTCGCCCCGCAGAACGGGGCTGTCCGGGGTGAAGTACCCCTCGCCGTATTCGAAGACCCCGAGGTCCGCCAGTTCGCGGATGACATCTTCCTCGGGGTCGTCCTCGATATCAATGAACTCGCACTTCGCCACCGGCCGGAAGACCCAGTTCAGTTGAGAGGAGCGGCGGCGACCGAACAGGCCACAGCCGACCAGCAGCAAGACAACGGCAATCAAGACCACAGTGCCTACGACCGTCAGGCGCAGACGTTTCCGAGGGGGTGCCACGGGAGCATCCCTCCGTGCATCAGTCGTGTTTGTAGGACGCCGCCAGGGCTCACTTGGTTACAACGTTGGGGCACCGTCAGGAATCCTCCGCGCCTGTCGAGCCGGACCACGCCGTCGGGCTGGGAACGCCCGGCGGCAAGGGCGGCGGTCCTCGTCAGCCCGGCCGGAGGCCCCGCGGAATCACGCCGGCATCATCGCAGCGGCCACTTGTCCGCGGATAGCTCGGCCAGAAGCCCATCGTACTCGGCGCGGTCCACCGGAAAGGCGACCGGCTTGTGTCTGCAGGACGACAAGATAATGCCGTTGAGCATCTCGACTGCGGTGCGACCGTGGTCAGCCGTTACCGCCGGCTGCGCCCCCTCCCGCACCGCGGCCAGGAAGCCGGCGTACATTGCGGCATGGCCCGTATGGGGCAGTTCGGGCGGCTCGGGTGTCTCCCACTCGACGTCGGGTCGCGCCCACGCCTCTTCCGAGCCGGCGACGAACTCAGTCGCCGATTGCGAAGGCCGACCGATCTTGACGCCGCCGCTGAGCACCAGCGTGCCGTTGTCCCCGATGATCTGGGTGTAACCCTCGGGTGCGGCACAGGCGTTCGAGACCTGCAAGTGCAGGTCGAGCCCGCTGCGGAACCGGAACTGAGCTGTTGCGACATCCTCCACCTCAATGCCATGGTGCGCCACGTTCTTGACGCTTCCGTAGACCTCCGTCGGCTCGCCAAGCAGGAAGTTGAGGGTGTGAAGATCGTGGACCTTCTGGTTGATCAGGACGCCGCCGCCCTCCTGGTGCCACGTTCCGCGCCATTCACCGGTAGCGTAGTAGGCCATGGTGCGCAGCCCGGGCGACAGGTGGGCTGCCTGCCAGAGGTCGCCCAGCTCTCCGCTGTCGATGGTTGCCTTCGCGAGGCGGACCTGGGGCGAGGCGGAAGACTGGTGGATGATGGCCAGGACGACGTCGGCTGCCGTCGCCGCGCCGATCATCTCGTCGCACTCACGAACCGTCATGGCCATTGGCTTCTCGCAGATGACGTGCTTGCCGGCCTGAGCGGCGGCGACGACCATCGGGTGGTGCAGGTAGTGTGGCGTGCAGACGGCGACCGCCTCGACCCGATCGAGCGCGAGCAAGTCCGGGTAGTCCTTGAACCACGGGATGTTGCGCTCTTCGGCCGTTTGTCTGGCCACGTCTTCCACAATATCGCAGCAGTTCACAGCCCTCAACAGCGTCGATTGCCTTGCGATGCGACCCTCCGATGCCGCCGGTGCCGATGATGCCGATCTGGAGCGCTTCCATTGCCAAAGCCTCCTCGGGTGGGAGAGAGAGGTTGGGTGGGTCAGACGATCTCGCAATCCGTGATGATGAACTTCATGCCGGGCTTGAGAGGGAACGAGTCCCGGACCTGGTGGCATCTGTCGATCAGCGGCCGGACCTTATCCGGCGGGAGGACGAGGAGCAGTAGCTCGTTGAGCCCCGGCCAGACCGGGTTGTCCTCGTGGATGTTCCTCTCCCCGGCGCCGCGTACGCCGCCCCAGCGCGTCCAGCGGGTTACCTCGAGGTCCCCCAACACGGCCATGACATCCGGCAGGACGCCCGATTCGAAGATCGCGATGACGAGCTTCACTCTTCACCTCCGCCCCGGAGGCGATTGATGAGGCGCAGCAGGCCGCCGCCGACGCCGTAGTAAGTCCTCTCGACGGAATCGGTGATCTTATAGAACGCGGGCACGATCAGGAGGCTGAGCACTGTGGAGAGCACGAGGCCCCCGATGACGACGATGGCCATCGGCGCCCGGAACTCCGAGGCCTCGCTCATGGCCAGAGCTGTCGGCAGCAGGGCGGCGGTGGTCGACAGGGCCGTCATCAAGACGGGCCGCATTCGCGTGGGTCCGGCCTCGAGCAAGGCCTGGTCCACGTCCATTCCTCGCGCTCGCAGTGTGTTGGTGTAGTCCACGATGAGGATTGCGTTCTTGCCCACCAACCCCAGGACCATGATCAGCCCGATCAACGAGGCGATCGAGATCGAGTCGCCGGTTATCGCCAGAGCCAGGATGCCGCCGCCCATCGCCATCGGCACCGTCAGCATGACGTTGAGCGGCTGGAGGATATTGGTGTACAGCGCCGCCGTGACGATGTACACCAGGAGGATCGCCAGGATCAACGCGTCCTTGATATAGGCGAAGTTCTCCTGCATGCGCTCCACTTCGCCGCCCCACTTCCAGTTGACCCCGGCCAGGTTGCCTTGTTCGTCCATGTCCTTCAGGATGGCCGCCACGCCCGCCTGACCGGCACTCAGGCGAACGGCCTCCTGCAAGTAAGCGGACACGACGACGGCGCGCTCTCGGTCGCGACGCTCGATGCGAGAGGGTCCCGTTGACAGGTAGACCTCCGCGACGTCTCTGAGGCGGACCAGTTGGCCTGTCGGCGACAGACCCACAAACAGGTTCTCGACATCGGCAGCATGCGTACGGTCAAACTGGGCGAGTTGCGTGCGGAGATCGTACTCGTCGCCTCTTTCGCGGTACTTGCTTGAGGTATCGCCGGCATAGGCGGCGCGGAGGGTCATGGCGACCTCGGCGGCAGTCATGCCGAACTCAGCGGATCTGACCCGGTCGATACGAGCCCGGACCTCGGGCCGCCCCGGTTTGGACGATATCTCGGTATAGAGCAGCTCCGGTAACGCGCGCATCCGCCTGGTCAGGGTCGCCGCGGCATCGTCGATGGCCTCGGGTTCCGCGCCCTGCAGAATCAGCTCGATGTTCGCGCCGGTGCCGCCCGTTTCGCCCGTGGCTCTGGCAACCTTGACCGTTACCGAGGGCATGTCGGCCAGCTCGGCCCGCAGATCCCTGGCGAACTTAGCGTCGGTTCGCTGGCTCGCCTTGCGCCGTTCGGTCTTGCCCGTCAGGTACAGGTTCGCCACGCCGTACCGGCCGCCGACGTTGCCGGCGCCGAACATCGAAGTGCCTTGGCTGCCGGCCGTTACGCGGAGGTCCCGGACCTCGGGGAAACGCTGCTTATCAAGCACGATCTCCTCAATGTGCTTGAGATGCGCGTCCATGACCTCAATACGCGTGCCGGGGGCTGCCTCCAGGAGGATGGACACCCGGCCGGTGGCTTGCTCGGGGAAGAACTCCTGCCCGACCCGGCCGCTGCGGAAGGCGAACACCACAACGGCGATCAGGCCGGCGTAGCCCAGGACGACGGCCACGATCGGGAACCGCAGCGTGGCGGGCAGGAACCGCCGGTAGGTTCTCTCCAGCAATCGGAAGGGTGCGTCCAATGCGGCGAAGATCCGCCCGGACCAATGTTGGGCCGCGGCCTCTTGCCTTTCCGCGGTCTCACGACTGAACCACCAGGAGGCGAGCATGGGTGTGAGTGTGAATGACATGAGCAGCGAGAACAGCGTCGCGATCGTGACTGTGATACCGAAGGCGAAGAAGACCCGACCGACGACGCCGCCCATGAAGGCCACCGGTACGAAGACGACAACGTCCACCAACGTGATAGCTACCGCGGCGCCACCGATCTCCGCGCGGCCGTTGAGAGCCGCCACGGGCGGCTCCTCACCCATCCGTCGATGGCGCTCGATGTTCTCGATGACCACGATGGAGTCATCGACCAGAATGCCCACAGAGAGGGACAGGCCCAGCAGGACCATCACGTTCAGGGTGAAGCCGAAGAAGTAGATCGGGAAGAAGGTGGCGATGATCGAGGTTGGGATGGCCAGGGCGACAATGATCATCGCCCGGAAGTTGTGGAGGAACAGGTAGGTCACCAGCGCCGCCAGCAGGGCGCCGAGGATTAGTGCCTCGCGGACGTCCCGGATGGCCTCCCGGGTGTCCTCGGCCGAATCGTTGTAGACGCTGAACTCGATGTCGGCTGGCAGCTCCCGGTTCAGTTCCTCGATGGCGTTGTGGATGCCCTCCGACACGGCGACTGTGTTTGCGTCGGATTGCTTGAGGATATCGATGCCGACGGTGGACTTGCCGTTGAGTCGGGTGATGGACTCCGGATCGACCACCGTGTCCATGACCTCGGCCACCTCACTCAGGTACACGATGCCGCCCAGCGGGGTCGGGATCCGGAGACGACGGATCTCGTCGAGGTTCTGGAACTGCCCCATCGCCCGGACGGCGAAGCTGCGGCCCCCCTCCTTCAGCTCGCCACTCGGGACGTTCACGTTCTCCGCTGCCACCAGCCCGGCCAGTTGCGCGACCGAGAGCCCCACCGCCTCAAGTCGGTCCTCGTGCGCTGCCACACGGACCTCACGCACCTCTCCCCCCGTCACATTGACTGCCGCGACACCCCTTACTTCCCCGAGGCGGGGCTTGATCCGGTCGTCGACGAAGCTGAGCATGTCCTTGGCGGAGCGGTTGCCGGTCACTCCCATCGATACGATGGGGAAGGCGCCGATGTCGAGCTTGTAGACGATCGGTTGCTCGACATCATCGGGGAACAGGCGTCGGGCACGGCTGACGGCATCCCGGACATCGGCGGCGGCGACGTCCAGGTCGATCTCCAGGTCGAACTGTATCGTGACCGCGGAGACGTTCTCCTGGCTCTGTGACTGGACCTGATCGACGCCGTTAATGATGCTGACAGCGTCCTCCAGCGGCTTGGTAACTCGTTCCTGGATCTCTTCGGGGCCAGCGCCCGGGTAGGTGGTGAAGACGGAGACGACCGGGATATCTATGCTGGGGAAGTACTCGAGCGGCATCTCCCGCAGACGCGTGAGGCCCAGCACCAGGAGGGCGCCGATGATCATGATCATCGTCACTCGGCGCCGTACGGAGAGGTTGGTGATCCACATCGGGCCCTACGCTCCTGCAGGAGTGGGTTGTTAGCTCTGGCCGGCCACTAGGGAGTTGCTGCGCCGCTCTGTCGCTGGACCGGATCGACCCTTTGGCCATCGGCCAGGTCCGTCTGCCCGGCGACGACGAGCAGATCACCCTCCTCGACTCCCGAAACAATCTCCACCCGCCCGCGCTCATCTGCGCCGAGCTCGACGTCGCGGATCTCGATGGCGTTGTTGACCACAGCGTAGACGGCGCGCTTCTCGCGGTCTTCGACAACGCAGTCCCTCGGCACGACGACCGCGGCGGCACTCTCGCCAACGATAAGCGAGACTTCCGCGGACATGCCCGGCCGGAGAACCTCGCCCACGTTCTTCACGAGAATCCGGGCGACGAAGTTGCGCTGGTTCGGTATGGATGAGGGGCTGATGTCGACGACCTTACCGCGGAACTCGGCGTTGGCGACGCCCTTCACCGTCACGACGGCTTCCTGGCCCTCGGAGCACTCCTTCACGTCGGCCTCACCGAGTATGGCCTGGATGTACACGCTCGATATGTCCACCAGTCGGAACACAGGCATCGGGGGCGAGGCCGCCTCGCCCGGATCGACCAGTCGGGCGGCCACCAGCCCGGAGGTCGGAGCATAGACTCGACTCTTGCTGAGTGTCGTGTGGGCCAGATCCCGGGCGGCCTTCGCCTGCTTGACGCCGGCATCGGCGGCGTCCACGTCACTCTCCCGAATCGTCACTTCGCCCTTGCCGGCCCGGGCCAGATCGAGCTGGTCTTCGGCGAGTCTGACTTGTGTTCTGGCCAGCTCGACGTCCTCACGGGCCAGGGTGATCTGGTCGCGCTGGGTCTCGGCCAGCCGCAACTGCTCTTCCGCCTGGTTCACCTGCAGCTCGGCCAGCCGGACCTGCTCGGTCGTCGGCCCCTCCTCGACCAGGTCGAGGGCCTGCTTGGCCTGCTCGAGCTGGGCGCGGGCGCCCTGGTACTGGGCCAGAGCGGTACCGAATTCGGTTCCCGACGCCGCGCCCTGGGTGTAGAGCCGCTTCTTGGTCTCGTACTGGGACTTGGTGAGATCGTACTGCGCCTGCGCTAACTCCACCTGGGCCCGAGCCTGCGCCCTCTGCTGGTCGCGGGCACCCCGGCGCACCTCGGCGAGTTGGGTCTTCGCGGCCTCCACACCGACGCGGGCCTGGGCGATCTGGTTGTTGATGGTGCTCTCGGTCGTCTCGGCCGCGGTCTGGGCCTTGGCGAGTTGTGTGCGCGCCGAGTCTATCTGCTTGCCGGCCCGTTCGACGGTGATGCCGGTCGTTGAGCCGGTAAGGGACACGGTGTCCTTGGCCTGGCGCAGCCGAGCGTGTGCGAGGTCGACACCGGCATCGGCCTGGCGAGCTTGAACTGAGAGCAGATCGGTGTCGAGTTGGACGAGCAAGCTGCCCTGCGATACGCGGTCCCCGACATCGGCGTAAACCGCGGACACGCGGCCGACGCCTTCGGGGACGACGTCCACCTCGCGAAGCGCCGCGACCGTGCCGGTGACGCGAATCGCCTGTTTGATCGGCGCGCGCATTGCAGTCACGACGGAGACCGGTGTAGCTGGGGTCGTGACGGTCGCCTGGGGCTGCTGCGGAGCCTGCGCACCTCTTCTCGCGCAACTGAGCGCGCCGAAGACGATCAGAACGCCCATCAGGGCCACCAAGGCAATGGCGATCCATCGCGGCTTCATTCTTCCGTTGCCTCCCGCACGTCTTCCATACCCATCGCAGCGCGGAGTCTGGCTATTGCGAGCTGCAGGTCGAGTTCTCCGTTGGCCCGGGCTGTCTGGGCGTGCGCCACCGCAGCCTGCGCGTCGATGACTTCGTAGCCCAGTCCCATGTCCTCTTCGAATCGCAGCCTTGCGATGCGAAGCCGCTCGAAGGCCGCCCGTTGCGAGGCCTCGGCGGAGGTGATCCTCTGCGGCAGCTTGTCGAGTTGCACATACTGCGTCGCCACCTCAGCGGCAATGAGTTCGGACAACTGCTCGAGCTGCAGGCGGGCCGCGTCGGCCTGGGCCACCGCCTCGTTCACCTCGGCCTTGTTGGCACCGCCATCGTAGAGCGGCTGCTCGAAGGCGAGGGCAATCTGGTAGCTGAGCGGCGAGCTACCGAAGCCCGCAGTCTGGTCCGTAACCTGCGCCTGGACGCTGACCATCGGGTTGAGGGACTGCCGAGCCAACCGCAGCGAGGCTTCCTGCAGACGCAGAGCGGCCCGCGCTTGCTTCATCTCCGGTCGCGCTTCCAGGGCCTGGGTGATGACCTCCTCCAGCGTCATGTCGGGCTTCTCGAGTTCCCGGCCGACGCTGACTGCGACCGGGGTCGTCTGATCGATGCCCAGGACCCGACGCAGAGCGACTCGCCACTGGTCGATGGCTGACAGCCGGTCGGCCACGCCTGACCGCGCGGCCTCGACCTGCGCCTGGGCCTGAGCGACCTCGAAGAAGGCGATCAAGCCCTCTCGGTACCGCTTCTCTGCCACGCGCTGATGCTCCATCAGGCTGGCGAGCGTCTGGTAATCCACATCCAGCAGGTGCTCGTCGTGGGCGAGCATCAGCACCGTTTCGCGGGCCAGAAGCGCAAGCGCCCTTCTGGTGACCTCTGGAGCGATCCGGGCTGTCTCGACCGCCTCGTGGGCCACCTGCCTCATGGCACGCGTCTTCCCCCAGTCCCATACCAGCTTACTCGCCGTCAGGGATTCGCTGTGGATCGTCTTGATGAAGAAGGACTCGAAGCCTGGCGGCAGGTCGGGCTGGGGACCGCGGCGAAGCAGCGTCGCGCTCAATTGCAGTCTGGGGTCGTCGATAGCCATGGCCTGCCGAAGCTGGGCTTCAGCCTGGGTGAGTGTCTGCGCATCAATCTGGAGTTGGGTGCTGTTCTGCAGCGCGAGCGCCGCCGCCGAATCGGGGTCGAGCACCAGGGGCGTCGGAGGCAGGGCAGGGGGGGCTTCCTCTTGTGCCCAACCGACACCAGCACAAAGGAAGATCAGGCAGATGCCACACGCGAGGGGAAGCCTCGCGGTTCCGCTGTCCGGACGCATTGAAGGCGGGTTCCTGGCACTCTTATGGGCGCAATGGTCTACTGCGATGCAAACACCAGAAGAGACCGAGCGGGTTCCTACTCGGGAGCAGAGCCTGCCTGCTCGGCCTCCTCGGTGAGACCTTCCATTTCCTCAACCAGCTTCGTTGCACCTTGCAGCATCTGGTGAACGTCCTCCACCCGCACAATCATGACGCCGCACCGCCACGGATGGTGGAAGACGAGCAGCTTATCGCCGCCCTGGATGCCGTAGGCCTCCCGCGCCTGAGCGGGGATGACGATCTGACCGCGCTCGCCCACAGTCACGGCGCCGAGGAATAGGTCGGTGAATGAATGAGGATCCTGAGCCATTGCTCTCGCTCCGGAGCCGGGGCAGCGCCATTCATGTATACACGGGATACATGACTAGGCACTCATACATGCTTTGACGGAGCAGTATATTCGCCGAGGGGAGAGGTGTCAAGTCTCTCGGAATGCGCGGGATCGTTGGCCTTCCTGCGCGCGCCCCGCCAGACTGTGTTCGGTCACCGACTGACTGTCCCGCCGGCCTGGCGCTCTGCTTCGCCGATCAGATCGCGCACGGCTTTGCGCTGACTGTCCGAGAGCGGGCACTGATTCTCAGCAGTGGCGGCCAGCTCTCGGGCGTGGTTGCGGGCCCTATCGATGATATCCGAAGGGTCGCGCTGCCAGCCGAGGGGATTGCGGTAGTCGAGGAACATCGGCAGCCACATCTCTTCCCGGAAGAAGCGGGCGGTGTGCTCCGTCTGCATGAAACGGGCGCCTTCCGGGACCGTCTCGGCGATCACGTCCTCGGCCATGCGCTCCTCGTCGATAGACACGTCGCGGAACAGGTGACCGAAGGCTTGCGCCATCTCGTAGTCGAGTACTAACTGGACGAGGCTGCCGACATCGCTGGCCGCCAGACAGCCGATGCCGATGCTCCGGGTGCCGGCGGCGATGTCGAGCGCGGTGCCCATCGCCTTCTCGAACAGCGCCTGGGGCCCCACAACCTGAGCGCCCGCATTGAAGCCGAAGAAGCGCGGATGGCCGCCGAAGAAGTGCCGGTGCATCTCGTAGGCTGCGGCGCGGTGCAGGATGACGTCGGGGCCGGCCTGTCGGTGGCTCGCGTCCCTCATGTCCATGACCAGCGAGTTGTTCATGATGCCGCAGGTGCGGTCATCAACGGCCAGCGTCAGCGCATTGAGCGCCAGGGACTCCGCCGCCGTCTGCACGGCTTGTCCGGCCACCGTCACCGGCGTCGCGGCTCCGGCGACAGGCATGGTGGAGGCGGTTATCGGTCGCCCGAGCAGCCGTCGGGCCTCCATCGCGATCATGACGTTCTCACGAGTGATCATGAACGGCGAGTTGACCCACATGGTGGTGGCGAAGGGCGGGTTCTCCTTGACCGCCTCCAGCGAACCCCACGCGATGGCGCATGCTTCGATGAAGAACGGGAGCATCTCCGCCGAGTAGACGGACACCCGGTGCGGCTGCTTGCTGTTGAGCACGATCGTCGCGAAGGTGAAGAAGTCGGAGCAGCCGGTCGCGACGTCAGTCGGGATGAAGGTCGGGTGGGCCCTCTCCGGCACGCCCAGCGCATCGACGACGCGGCACCATTCCTCCAGGTCAGCCGTTGTCGCCTTCCGCAGCTCGTTCGTCTCCAGATCGCACGCCAGCAGGGCCTGGCCATGCGTGTAGACCTGGATGTTGCTGCCCGGCCAGGGCGGAGGACCGTCGCCGTTCGCCGCGAGCCAGCGCTGCTTCTCCTCGGTAATCCGTGCGAGCACTTTGTCGCGGACCGTTTGGGGGAAGAAGACGTGTTCGCCCTCTATCTGGCACCCGTAATCGGTGAGGTAGTCGAGCAGCTCTGCAGTGCCCTGCACGCGGAGCGGCAGCTCCCCCCACAAACGCATGGCCGCCGCGGCGAGCCGCTCCATCTCGTCCGGCGTCGCGAATTCGACCTGGAGTCGGGTGCGCATTCTCATGGAGGTGTTCTCCCCCGGGGACAGGCGGACAGTGCCCGGCAGTTCGGCTTCTATGTCCAAGGTGCGGAGCCCCTGCTGCACTCCCACCAGGCCGGATTCGCTGCCTTGTTGGCCCGGCCCTCCCGCAGAAGCGACGGTGATGTTGCCGGTGTCTGAAGGAGTTATGCGGCGCGCTGCCAATACTCTCCCGGAGAACCGAAGCAGAACGTGCTGCCAGTCGGGCAGGAGGCGACGACATGGCCCAAGAGACCACCGTTCGTGCAGGCGTCGCGCGGGCGAACATCACGCCAAGCATCGGCATCGACATCAGCGGGTTCGCGGGGCGGGGGCCCTCACTGGGCCTGGGGGATGAGCTCTACGCGACGGCACTGGTGCTGGACGACGGTCGCGAGAGGGTCGCGCTGCTCTACCTGGACCTGATCTCCGTCGAGTGGCCGTGGGCGGAGTCCGTATGCGAGCTGATCGGCAAGAAGGGGCGCTTGCCGGCCGACAACGTGCTGCTCTGTTGTACGCACACGCACTACGGGCCGACCGTAGGCGGGTACAAGGGCGACCCGGCGGCCTCGCCCGAGGCGGCCTACATGGCGGAGCTGAAGTTCAAGCTCGCTGGCGTTGTACAGGAAGCCAGGACGAAGCTCACGCGCGTCGTGGCGAGTGTCGGGCGAAGCAGCTCGGATGTGGGGATCAACCGGCGGGAGAAACTCCCTGACGGCCGCATCATCCTGGGCCGGAACCCCGGGGGCGTCATCGACCGCGAGGTCATTGTGGCCCGACTGGACCGACCCACCGGCGAGCCGATGGCATGTTTGCTCAACTTTGCCGCCCATCCGGTGAGCCAAACGAGCAGAGGCCGACTCATCTCGGCCGACTTTCCCGGCTACGCGCGGGACATGGTTGAGGAGATCACGGGCGCCACGTGTCTGTACTTGCAGGGCGCGTGTGGGAACATCAACTCAGCCATCATGGAAGAGGGCCTGGACACGCCCCGAACGCTCGGCAAGCGACTCGGGGGAGCCGCCATCCAGGCCTACGAAACGGCAGAGATCGTGGACATTGGGCCTATCGGCGCCGCGACCAAAGAGGTCAAACTCCCGGCCAAAACGTTCGCGAGCAAGGCCGAGGCGAAGAAGGCCGTAGCGGAGCTTGAGGCCGAACTGGCGCGCCTCACGGAGCAGCGCGGGCCTAAGGGCTCGATCATCTGGGCCAACAGGCGCCTGGAACGGGCCGGCAAGTGCCTCGAAAGCCTGCAGACGGGCAAGCCCCTGCCGCCCGTCCTCGGTGGGATCTGGGGCGTGGCAATGGGAGACGTCGGCATCGCTACGGGCCCGGGGGAGATCTTCTGCCAGATAGGGATGGCGGTCAAGGAGCAGAGCCCGCTGCCGCACACGATGTATGTGAGCAACACGAACGGCGCCATCGGCTATGTGCCAATACCTGAGGCGTATCCCGAGGGTGGCTACGAGGTTGACCGGGCGAGCCGTGTGGCGCCCGGGGCGGCCTCCATCGTCACCGACACCGCGGTGGCGATGCTGAAGCGCGCTCGGTCGCGAGCCCGCAGGCGGAAACGGTAGCCAGCCGGTCGTAGTGGCTCGCAGGTGGAGGCGCCTTTTCCCGCTTGCCCCGCAACCAAACCGTGGTGTAAAGCGTTATATAAGATAAGACGCGAAACTTGTACTAACGCTATACACACATCACACTGGTCTCATATCGCGGAGCATAGCGCTTGAGATTCTGGAGGGAGGGTTCGTACCCTAATCTGCGCGGTCAGAAGGGAGTGGGAGGGGGATGGCCAGGACCGTAGAAAGCAAACAGCTCCTTTGCGCCGTGACGAGCGCGGATGCCGCTGAAGAAACAGCAATCGCAGGAATCGGAGTCGTCATTAAGTCAGCGCGACGCCACACACTCCGCAAGATCTCCCGCACCACAACGACCCAGGACTGCATCACTGCCGCATACGAAGCCATCACCACGGCATTGCGCGAAGCGCGCAAGATGGGGGCGCGTGCTGTCGTTGTCTACACCGACAGCGAGGGCGTGATCAACCAGCTCGGGAAGACTGCCCGGGTCGACGCGGGGCAACTCGCGCGACATCTGGAGGCTCGCAGCCTTCTGAACCAGTTCCATCGCGCTGAGGTGAAGCTGGCCTCACCGGAACAGAGCGAGGTGGCTCACCAACTGGCGCTGGAGGCGCTGGCGGAGGGAAGCGCGGCGGATCACGCCTTGACCGGACAGCTTGCGCTGCCCATCGCGGATACCGGAACCGGGTAGACACGGGGCAAGAGAGCCAAGTACGTTGGACGTGGTGCCAACTGATCGGCGGCTGGCTGCCAGGCTGGCCGCCGATTGTGTATTGGATGCTCGGGGAAAGGACTAAGCGGCCCGGACGGCGAAGGCAGAGATATGCTGACATTGCCGCGCAGGGCGCGATGCGGCGCCGGTGCCGGTTGAGGGCGGCCGCGCGATGGCCACGATCAAGTCTTCGGAAGAGGGGGATAGCTCCGAGCCCAGAGATCGTCGGGTATCGGCGATACTCGACATCACCGAAGTGCTTTGTGGCAAGACGGAGTATACGGAAGTGGTGGCCTCGGCCCTGGAGGCCAGCCTCGAGACTGTCTGTGCCGAGTCGGGATCCATACTCCTCCACTCTCCCGCGAACGATACCCTCGTCTTCGAGTACGTCGTCGGCCCGATCTCTCAGAAACTGCTGGGCCGGTCAATGCCCTGCGACAAGGGGATCGCCGGACGCGTCTTCCACACCGGCAAACCCTCCCTCGACAACGACGTTGTCCACGAGAAGGAGCACTACCGGGAGATCCCCGACGAGACAGGCTATCCGTCGCTCACGATGATCACGGTGCCCCTGAGAACCCTCGGGGGCCGCACGCTCGGCGCTTTGCAGGCGATCAACAAGCGCGAAGGCACGTTCCAGCGAGAAGATCTCGAGCTACTCACCATCGTGGCGACTCAGGCGGCCACCATCATCGAGAATGCCCGCCTGCACAAGTCCGCACGACTCGGCGCTGTGGCTCGCCTGCTGGCGAACGTGGGCCACGACGTGAAGAACATGATCGCCCCGGTGGTGACCAGTGCCGGTGCACTGGAGGCGATCCTGGCGAAGCACTTCGACCAGCTCGAGAAAGCGGCCTCCGGGGCGGACCAGGCCGACCTCTCGGTGGCTGATCTGGCGCAGCAAGCCGGTGAGGCCAAGGCACGCTGCCTCCAGGCGATTGAGGTGTTGTCGCGATCGGCCGACCGGGTCCGCGAGCGCACGCGCCAGATGGCGGACTGCATCCGGGGGAACATGACCCCGCCGCAGATGGCCGCGACCCAGATCGGCGACGTTGGCCGCGAGGTCGTCAGTGTGCTGAAGCCCTGCGCCGAGGAGGAGGGAGTCAGTCTTACGTTCGAGGAGGCCAGCGCCTGCCCGGACGTGTGGGCCGACGGCTCTCGCATTTTCAACGCGATCTACAACCTGGTGATGAACGCCATTCCTGAGACCCCCAGCGGCGGGCGGATCACGGTGTGCGTGGAGGCCGAGCGACAGGGCCGCTTCCCGGACGGGCGCTGCGTGCGGGTCCAGGTGGAGGATACCGGCAACGGGATCCCGCCTGATGTGCTCAACCAGCTCTTTACCGGCGATGTCGTCAGCACCAAGAGCGGCGGGATGGGGCTGGGCACACGGATCGTCAAGGAGGTCGTGGACATCCACGGCGGCAGAGTCTCAGCCACCAGCGAGATCGGCAAGGGAAGCTGCTTCACTCTGACGCTGCCGATCCGGCAGGCGGCTGGCATGTCCGAGTAAGCCGAGGACCACTGCCGCTTCCGCTTCCGGCTGCGTCACCTTGGCCGGGATGACGTGCCGTTCCCACGGGCTCCCAGCGGCCCGCCACCAACTGGGTGTGTCCCCGCGCAGCCGCGCAACCCAACCCACTCTTCGCACGTTACGTAGTATTGGGTGACCACTGAAGCAATGGAAGAACACGTTCGCTTTGTCAACAACGACCAGACGCTCCTGGGTGTGCTGTACGCTCCGGGCGACCGAGAGTCGGCGAGGGACACTGGCCTGCTCTTCCTGCACGGCTGGGCCGGTTACCGGATCGGGCCGCACCAGATGTTCACCAAGATGGCGCGCCGGGCGTGTGCCATGGGCTTCCCTTCGCTGGCCTTCGATTTCCGTGGTCGCGGGGACTCCGAGGGCGACGCAATGGGGGCGTCCCTGTCGACGATGATCAGCGACGCACAGGCTGCCGCCCGGGTGCTGTGTGGCCGAGCCGGTGTGGCGAAGGTCGCTCTGGTTGGTGTCTGCTCGGGTGGTGAGGTGGCGGTGGGTGCGGGGCCATTGATTCCGGAGGCCGACTCTATGGTGCTCTGGTCGGTGCCCCAGGTTGCGGCAGATCGCGCCAGTGCTGACCGCGCGAAGCGCCTCGCCATCTTCAGGGAATACGGGGCCAAGCTGTTCCGGCGACAGACGTGGGCGAAGCTGGTGTCGGGCGGGCTGAACTTCACCATGATCGGCCGCGCGCTCGCCCGCGGGGGCAAAGGGGAAGGCGAAGAGAGCACCGATGAAGACAAGAACATCGACTGGCGGTGGCGGGTCATCGAGTTCCGCGGCGACATTCTCTACATCTACGGCAGCAACGATCCGACCACGGCGGATTGCGTCGCCCATTATGAGGCCCTGTCGAAGCAGGCTGGTCGCACGTTCCAGCACCAGATCATCGATGGTGCCAATCACTCCTTCTATTCGCTGATGTGGGAGAGGCAGGTGCTGGACGCCTCTCTGGTATGGCTGGACGAGCGATACCCGGCGGCCAGGGGTTCTGAGAGGTCGAAGGCGCCCGGCCCGCTCCCGACCGGTGCACCTGCGTAGGCGCCTACAGCGCCGTCGGTCCCGGACCCGCAGCCCCTGCTGCCCGCTGCAGGCGTTGCACCCCAATCTCGGCTGTGTTAGACTTCGCCCGATGAAGCGCCGCCAGGCCCCCGTACCCTCGATTGCCGACCTCCTGGCCTCGGAGCGGCTCCTGCGCTCTGGGCCGTCACAGCCAGGCGCTCTGCCCGCGAAAGCTCTACTCGCCTCGCCGTCCCCCTATGCCGTAGCGATGGGGGGCTTGAGCCTGCAGTCCGTCTGGGAGAGCCTGCGCGACACGGGCCTGCTGGAGTGCGACCGCGCCTTCTCCGAGGCCCCGGACGGCCCGGCGCTGCTGCCGAAGGTAGACCTGCGCGCTTACGACTTGATTGGCTTATCCCTCCCCTTTGAGCTTGAGTGGCTCAACGTCCCGGCGATGCTGAGCGAGGGCGGCCTGCCCGTGTGGTCGAGGGACAGGGGAGAGGACTGTCCCTTCGTCATCGCTGGCGGAGCCTCGGTGACCATGAACCCCGAGCCCCTGGCGGAGGTCGTGGATGCCTTCGTCATCGGTGAGCTCGAGCCGATCGCGGAGAGACTCGCGGAAGTCGTCGCCGAGTTCGGGAGGTACAGCGCGCGTGACCGGGAGGCTTGCCTGGATGCGCTGACCGGGGTGCCGGGTGTGTACGTCCCGAGTCGCGCGCCGAAGAAGCCGGTCGAGCGTCTCGTGTGGGATGGGGTTGCTGACAGGCCCCGGTCCTCACTCGTGCTCTCGCCGCACTCCACCTTCCCGAACCGGTTCCTCCTCGAGGTGGGGAGGGGCTGCCCCGGCGGATGTCGGTATTGCCTATCACGCTCGATCTACCGGCCGGTCCGGTACGCGACCCGCGAGGCGCTGACAGCCGCGGCGCGCCAAGCCCTACCCGCAACCCGCCACATCGGCCTGATCGGCGCGTCGCTGTCGGGCTATCCGCAGTTGGGCGACCTTGTGGAGGAGTTCGTTGGCATGGGAGCGGAGGTCTCTCTCGCCTCGCTGCGGGCCGACAAGATCACGCCACCGCTTCTGCAGGCCTTGCGGCTGGGAGGGCAGGAGACGATCACGGTTGCGCCGGAGGCCGGATCAGAGCCACTTCGACGGGCCATCGGCAAACCGATCGGCGACGAGCAACTGCTCGCAGCCGTCGCCGCCGCCGAACGGGCCGGGCTGAGGGATGTCCGCCTGTACTTCATGACCAGCCTCCCCGGCGAGACAGCAGAGGACGCCGAGGCCGCTGTCGGCATGGTGGAATCGTATGTGGCGCAGTTCCCGGGGCTGCGTGTCGGTGTGACTCTCTCTCCGTTCATCCCGAAGCCGTGGACGCCGTTCGAAGGTGAGACGTTCCCGGGCGCCCGGGCCGTCCGCGAGGGTCTTGACCGGGTCGCCAGCACCCATCGCGCCCGAACCAAGGTCAAGGTGCGAGCCGACTCGGCCCGCTGGGCTGCCGTCCAGGCGGCGTTGGCTCGGGGCGGACGAGAGATCGGGCCCGTGCTGGTGGCAGCGGCCGAAGAGGGCGGAGGCTATTCCGCGATGAAACGAGCATTACGCGCCAAGGGCATCGACCTCGACGGGCCGCTCCACGCGCCAGACGATATGCCTTGGCGGAGGACATTGGATGCGACGGCCGTCTGCTCGGCGCGCCAAGCGTAGGGGGACCTGCTGGTGAAAGTCGGGATCTTCGGCCTGCCGTTGTCAGGGAAGACGACCGTGTTCCGCGTGCTGGCGGGGAGGACGGATCTGGCGGCCCGCGATACTCACGGGGAGGCCCAGACGGCGGCGGTGAAGCTCCCGGACGAACGACTGGACTTCATCGCTCAAGTCTACCAGCCGAAGAAGACGACGCCGGCCGAGATCACATTCGTGGATACGGTCGCCCTGCAGAAGGGTCGAGCGGACGCAAAGCGGGCTGAGAGCCTCACGGCTCTGCTGGAGGATGCGGACGCCTTCGCCCTGGTGATACGGTGCTTCGACCTGACCGCTGACGACGGAGGAGCGGCTGCCGGGGGTGACCTCGAGTCGCTCGTCCTGGAGCTGGCTCTGACCGACCTCGCGATCCTCGAACGACGGCTCGACCGACTGGAGAAGGACCTCCGCAGTGGCAAGAAGGACACCGAGGCGGAACACGAACTGCTCACCCGCTGTCGCGAGCAACTCGAGGCCGGCGGACTACTCAGCGCTCTCGAGCTCTCCGACGATGAGGAGAAGGCGCTCAGGGGCTTCGCCTTCCTGACGATGAAGCCGATGCTTGGTGTGGCGAATGTCGGCGAGGATCAGGTTGCCGGAGGGCTCCTGGAGGAGGGAGGGCAACTGCAGGTTCTGGGGCAGGCTTGCCGGGCGATGCAGATGCCGGCCATGGCCTTCTGTGCCGAGTTGGAGAGCGAGATCCAGGAGCTGCCGCCCGACGAACAGCAGGGCTTCCTGAGTGACTACGGGATCGAGAGCCCGGCGCGGGAGACGTTCCTGCGGGCCTGCTTTGACCTGCTTGGCCTCGTGACGTTCTTCACCGCCAACGAGAACGAGGTCCGCGCCTGGACGATCGCGCAGGGGGCGACCGCCCTGGAGGCGGCGGGCAAGGTCCATACCGACATGGCCAAGGGCTTCATCAAGGCCGAGACGGTCTCGTTTGAGGACCTGCGGGCCTGCGGGACACCGGCCGAGTGCCGCAGACAAGGGAAGGCGCGGCTGGAGGGCAAGGACTACCAGGTGCAGGACGGAGACGTTCTGTTGATCCGCTTCAGCCACTGACACGATCGAGGGTAGGTGGCAGCCGTCGTTCCTCCCGGGAACTTGCAGGCAGCGCTGCGGTTGCCGGCGAAGACGCCGGCAGCCGGAGTCCATCCGAAGAGGAGTGAGGGTGTCAGCCTATGGAGGCCATGAGCCCCCGGGAGCGCGTGCTGGCGGCGATGGGCCGGCGCGTCCCGGACAAGGTGCCCAAGACCGCCGGCTTCACACCAGCGATCAGGGAGAAGTTCGAGCAGGCGACAGGTGCGACCGATCCGGCGGCGTACTTCGGATTCGAGGTCCGCGGAGTCGGCTTCCAGGGGCCTCGTGAGATCCCGGACTTCTCGGCCTACTACCCCGGCGGCCTGCCTGAGGGAACGAGCGTGAGCGAGTATGGAACGGCGCGCGTTCCAGGCACCTTCCACCACTTCACCCGCCTTCGGCACCCGCTCAAAGACGCGACCACCCTTGACGAACTGAAGAGCTATCCCTGGCCTGACTTCACACCTGTCTACCGGCACGAGCACCTTGAGGCCTCTGTCGAGGGGCTGCAGGCTCAGGGCTATTACGTGCAGGGCGGTGTGGGGCACATCTACGAGAATGCATGGCAGATCGTCAGCATGGAGAAGCTGCTCTCGGACTTCCTGCAGGCGCCGGACCAGGCCGCGTACGTGCTCGACCAGCTCACCGAAGATCGTGCCTTCATGGCGAAGCGGTACGCGGAAGCAGGTTGCGACGGCATCTTGACCGGCGACGATGTGGGAATGCAGCACAAGATGATGATGAGCCCTGACACGTGGAGGGAGTGGCTGAAGCCTGGCTGGGCGCATGTCTACGCGGAAGCCAAGAAGGTGAAGCCCGACCTCCGGATCATGTACCATAGCGATGGTAACATCGAGGACATCATCCCCGAATTGATCGAGATCGGGTTGGACATCCTGAACCCCGTCCAGCCGGAGTGCATGGATCCCGCCGCGCTGAAGCGTGAGTATGGGCGCGATCTGGCCTTCTGGGGCTGCATCGGGACGCAGACGACGATGCCCTTCGGCAGCCCCGCGGACGTGCGCCGGGCGGTCAAATGGACCATCGAGAACGTCGGCCACGACGGTGGGCTGCTCATAGCGCCGACGCACGTGTTGGAGCCCGACGTTCCCTGGGCCAACGTGCAGGCGCTGTTTGATGCGATTGAGGAGTATGGCGAGTACAGCTAGCGCCGGCGCACCCGTCCGGGTGGCAGGGCGCGGATTGGGGCGGCAGACGATGGGAGGAGATCACGCAAAGCTGATGCGAAGCCGGATCTCGTGGCTGGCGCTCATTGCCGCCGGCCTGACGCTGGGGGCCGGCTGCGCGAAAATGGAGACACACGTGTACGTCCTTCCACAGGCCGACACAGAGATGGCCTTCACCTTCAGGCTCCCGGCGCCGTTGGCGGCGATGCTGGCTGGCGCCATGGGTGGCCAGAAGCCCGCGGAAGGGCCGCTTCCACCTGGTGTGGCCTTCACCGAACGTGACGAGGGCCTCGAACACGTTTGGGAGTTGCGCCTGTCCGGCCCGATGAATCCGTCGCAAGCGGTCTGCCAGCTCTCCAAAGCCGATAGGCTGCTCAGCACAACGTACGATCTTGTCATTGACCCTCGAATCGCCGACCCATTCGGCTCCTTCGGTGAAGCCCAGGGGAACAGCCCCGCCTCCATGGCGTTTACCGCCCTGGGCATCGAGGGTCCGGCGGAGACCGAGGCGAAGCCCCCGGGGGATCTGAAGGAGGCACTGGAGGGTCTGGAGGGCCAGTTTGGTGGGATGCTGCCGGCCATGGGCGACCTCGACGTTGGGCAGTTGATGGCGCAGGTCCAGCCGGCTCTCTACGCTCACATGCCGGGCCGGCTGACGGAGACTAACGGTGAGCAGGCGGATGATTCTACGGCTCGCTGGGTCTTCACGCCGGAGACGTTGATGGAGGGTCCTCGGAGGTTCACCGCTGTCTCAGAGCTCCCTGAGGTGTCGATGATCGAGGACATCGTGGCGCGGCTGAATGCTCACCATGGCACGGATGTCACTCCCGACACGATGGCAAACATCGTGCAGCGGGGTCTTGTGCCCAATCCGGTGGTGGAAGACCGCGAGAAGGCGACGGTCGATCTGCATCTATACGGCGAGCTGGTCATTGTGGCTACCAGGTTGGAGGGAGTTGTTGGCCCGGAGAAGGCGGAGGCGAGGCCGTCATGCGAGCGTTGGAACTCCTGCAGCCGGAGCCCAGTCTGGCCCGGGCCACGCGAGCGGCGAAGCGGCTTCCGGAGCTGCAGGAGCGTGAGGACCTTGCCGATCTGAGTGTTGAGGAGATCGCCGGCATTCTCTCGGCGGAGGCCGAGTGACGGCGGCAGAGCCGCTCGGCCGGCGAGAAAGAGGCACTTCGTGCGGCTGGCACAGATCTTCGGTAAGAAGCCTGACCCGGAGCGGCCACCCGACCCGACGATCCCGTTCCGGACGCTGGCTCACCTGCCGAACTTCGTGACGTTGTATGTGCGGTTGTTCAAGGACAAGCGCGTGCCGCTCTTCCCGAAGGCGCTGGTGGTGGGGGCAATCGCGTACGCTCTGTCGCCCATCGACCTCTTGCCGGACTTCAGCCTCCCGGGCGTCGGCTACATCGACGATGTGGCCCTCATCGTGTTGGCTCTGCGCGCGTTCGTCCCGCTCTGTCCCCGCAATGTCGTTGAGGAGCATGTGCAGTTGATTGATGAAGGGAAGTGACCCACTCCATTGGCTGCCGAACGCGCTCGGCAGGAGGCCCTGCCGATCCTCACTGTCCGCAAGTTCAGCTTCGGGCGTGACGTGGAGGACGTCCTGCGCTTCCAGGTGGAGATCTACGAGACGAACTTCGCCGGTTTCAAGGTGACCGAGAGCTTCCTGCGAGACTACCGCAGGCAACTGCGTCGCGCAGCCAGGCAGTGGAACGAAGGCCTCTTCGTCCTTGATGAGGACGGGCGGCCGCGGGCGTTCTTGTGGGTCGGGCTGATCTCGACCATGGTCAACCCGTGCGTCGGCTACATCAAGAACATCTATGTGGACGCCGACCTGCGCCGGAAGGGTTGGGGCCGAGAGCTCCTGAGGCTGGCGGAGACCTGGTGCCGCGAGCGAGGCGCTACGTCAATCGAACTCGATGCGACGGTAGAGAACGAGCAGGCCGTAGCGCTCTACGAGCGGGCCGGCTACGAGACGCGACGCTTGCGGATGGTACGTAATCTGTGACGGACGCGCTGCCGGAGCCAACTGCCGGGCACCAGGAGGTCAACACTGCTCGGCGGCGAATGGCGCGTCGTCCGAGCACGCACGCCGAGAGCAAACCAAGGGGGGCCTGATGTGAAAAAGGGCATGTGCTACGGCTCGCTTCCGCCGAAGCTGCCGCCCAGAGCCAAGCTGGAGCTCGCGAAAGAGGCAGGACTGGACGGGGTAGAGATACCCTCTTTCGAGAGCCGCGAGCAGACCGAGGAAGTCAGGGCGATCGCCGAGGACGTGGGGGTCGAGATCCACAGCGTCATGGGCGGAACGCATTGGAAGCTTCCGTTATCCAGCACCGATGAGGAGGTCCGGCTCAGGGGTGTTGAGGGCATCAGACACGCCCTGCGCGTCGCTTCGTGGTCGGGCGCAGACACGGTGCTGGTGGTTCCGGGTGTGGTGACCGCTGACGACTCGTACGAGGTTGTGTTCGACCTGTCCCAGAAAAGCGTCCACGAGCTGCTGCCCGCCGCCGAGGAGCTCGGTGTTACCATGGCCCTGGAGAACGTGTGGAACAAGTTCCTCCTGAGCCCGATGGAGATGCGGGAGTACATCGACTCGTTCGATCACGAACTGGTTCAGGCCTACTTCGACGTGGGCAACATTCTGCTCTATGGCTTCCCACACCATTGGGTCGAGACCCTGGGCTCGCGCATCAAGAAGGTCCACATCAAGGACTTCAATGTGGGCCAGCGCCAGTTCGTCCCGGTGCTGTCCGGCGATGTTGATTTCCCGCGCTTCGTCAATGCGCTTCGGGGCGTCGGCTACAACGACTATCTGACGGCGGAGCTCCCGCCGTACCCGCAGTTTCCCGAGCAACTCGTCCACGACACCGTCGCGCATCTAGGGTGTATCATCGAGAGCTGAGCGGCGCCCCGCACCAGAATGCAGTACGGGGCTCCCCAGCGAGGGAGCCCCGTTTCGATCTCTCAACCCGCTCTCTGCCCAGCCCTCTCGGTTCCTCAGGAGGGCCACAGCCGCTCCTTCCAGATCCCGCAGACGCGCTCCGTCTTCTCCGCTGCGATCCCGGTATAGCGCTCCACGTGCCGGAGCAGATCCCGCTGCTTGTCCGTGAACCGGCTGATGTACGGCTGCAGCTCCTCGGAGTCGAAGAGACTCTCGGCGAAGGACTTGCCGGCGGCCTGGGCCTCGAGGGTC
>CBFDAZ010000002.1:0-39409 GCA_965602825.1 uncultured bacterium | reverse complement strand
GTGTGGTGGAATGAGGCTTGATGGCAGCGGTCAGCCGGTTGCGGACGCGGCCACGTCCGCCGGAGACGTTGATGTGCGCAGGGCGGACAGCCGAGCGGCATGAACCCATCCTGCCAGGAACTGCGGCCCGGCTCGCCGGGTCCGAGGCTGAGGGAACTGACGGACAGCTATCCTCGGGGGGAAGCCGAGGGCTCTTGGTTCGGCGACTGGCAAGACTCCTGTTCGCGCTCCACGCGGTTCTGCTGGCCACTGGCTCCCTGCTGGCCGTGGCGTGGATGGTCTACGGCACCACCTTCCCGGGCGTTCCGCCGCACACCGCAGCTCAGGCCCTGGTCGTGACGAGTGCCGTGCTCTGCACGGCGGCTGCAGCCCTCTTGATGTCGGCCTCGCAGGGCTGGCGCAGAATGCTACTGCTGCTGGCCCTGGTCTGCCTGATTAACGGTCCCATGGAGTGGTTGGGCACGACGATCGGCTTCCCGAGCGGCGTCTACACATACACCGAGCTGTCCGGGCCGCTGTTCCTCGGCCGCATTCCGTACTCTGTCCCTCTCCTGTGGTTCGCGATGCTCAGCCTCTCGCTCCATGTGGCTTTCTCGCTGCCCGTCGGCCGTTGGCCGGCCGCACTGATCGCCTCGGCGATGTTGCCGTTGTGGGATGCGGTCCTGGACCCAGCCATGACGGGGGAGCTTGCGCTGTGGACCTGGAACCATGCAGGCGGGTTCTATGGTGTGCCGCTCCTCAACTGGGTGAGTTGGTTCCTGACCACCGGGGCGATCGTGGCCGTCTACCTGGCGATCTGCCCCTCCTGGAAGCCGTGCGACTCCCGGCTGCCGATGTGGCTGTATGGCACCCAGAGCGCCTTCGTCGCCTTCGTCGCTGCGATGAACGGCCGGTATTGGGCGACCATCGTGTGGGCCGCGGGTTTCGCCGGACTCGTGGCTCTGGTGTACTGGGGGAGAGGCCACGCGGCGGGCCGCATTGACCACTGAGCAGTTCCTGGAGCTCCTGTGATTGACGCCCGCCCCGACATCGTCGGCAAGCCCTACATGCCCGAGAAGCCCATTGATGTGTGGTGGAATGAGGGGTGATGACTCAGCGAAGGCGGCGCACGCGGACGCCTTGGCCGCTCGCCGGTCGACGCCGGCCTCCCCCGTCTGCCCAAACTGCCCTCACACAGAGCAGGTCTCCTGGGTCGGACTGTGAAACACTGCCTCCGCCGCGGCTTGTCTGCCGCTGAACAGGAAGGTATGGACTGCTGATGCTCCCACTACCCCTCGCCCAGTCCCTGTCGCTGTTGACCGTCATGTCGGCGCCGGCTCTGGCGGCGCCCGCCGAGGGGGAGGCGGCTGGCGGCAGCCGGGGCGTGCCCGACGCCACAGACCGCGAGGGAGGGCGCCCAATGCAGTGGATCGCATTCCCCGATGATCGGCTGGTTGTCTCGGGCTTGCCGTGGTTCCGCGAGAACGTCCCACGTCTCTGGCGATTGTCCGAAGATGCGACGGGTCGATTGCCCGAGGCCGTGCAGAAGCTGATGCGGTATCCCGCCGGGGGCCGAATCCGCTTCGCCAGCAACACCTCGCAGCTCCGGCTCCGCGTAGACGCGCCGAACGTGCAGTCCATGGGCAACATGTCCCCCCTGGGCTGCCGCGGTTTCGACGTATACGTTGACGGTCAGTACTGGTGCTCGAGCCCAGTGGCCCAGACCGGGAGTCAAGTGCTCACGTTCTTCCAGGGCGCCGAGTTGGCGCTGCAGGAGATCACGATCTACTTGCCGAGCTTCCAGGGGGTACGAGTTGAGGCCGTGGGGCTCGACGCGGGTGCCGATGTCCGGCCCCCGCGCGCCTTCGTCCGGCCACTGCCGGTCGTCTACTACGGCTCCTCCATCGCTCAGGGAGGCTGTGCCTGCCGGCCGGGCATGCCATACGAGGCGATCCTGGCCCGCCGGCTGGGGCTGGACTTCGTCAATCTCGGCTTCAGCGGGGCCGGCAAGGCCGAGCCGGAGGTCGTCGATCTCGTGGCCCAAGTCGATGCCTGCTGCTACGTATTCGACCTCGGCAAGTCGTTCGGCAGACAGCCCGCCGAGGTCTACGGGGCGATGCTTGACACGGTCGGACGCGCCCACCCCGATGTGCCGCTCGTGTGCATGACACCCATCTTCTCCACACGCGAATCGTATGATGCCGCGTATGCCGATCTGTCGGAACACGTGCGGGACGCGGTCCGCGACGCCGTTCGTGAGCGCGTGCAGTCGTGCGCCGGCCGCCTCCACCTGGTCGAGGGTACAGACCTGCTCGGCCCCGGCGACGCGGACGCCTTCCACGAGGGCGTCCACCCGACCGACCTCGGCTTCATGCGGATCGCGGAGCGGCTCGAGCCGCTGCTGAGGGAGACTCTGGACCCGGGGGGCGGAGGATGAAGACGCCGTAGCGGCCAACCGGACAGGCGCAGTCCCGGTGCACGTCGCCGGGGATGTCGCCATCCCCTTCTCCTACACCAGGAGGCTTACATGCCCAAGATCGTCATGATCGGCGCGGGGAGCATTGCCTTTGCGCGACGGCTCTTCATCGACATCGTCTCGGAGCCCGCTCTGCAGGAGGGCACGTACGTCTTCGTTGACATCGACGAGGATAAGCTCGCTGCTATCTCCCACTATGCGCGCGAGGTCGTCAAGCAGCACCAGCTCCCCACCGAGGTCCTCTCGACGACGGATCGAGCCGAGGCGCTCGACGGCGCGGATGTGGTCATCACCGCCATTGCGGTGGGCGATGAAGAGGCAAGGCAGGCGGATGTCTTCATCCCCCAACGGTACGGGATCGAGCAGATGGTTGGCGACACTATCGGCCCCGGCGGCGTCTTCAAGGGCCTGAGGACGGTGCCGGCACAGCTCGCGATCTGCCGGGACATCGAGAAGTACTGCCCCGAGGCGTGGCTGCTCAACTATACGAACCCGATGGCCATCGCCACCTGGGCGATGAACGCGGCGACGAAGGTGCAGCTCGTCGGCCTCTGTCACAGCGTCCAGGGCACCTCTCGCCAGCTTGCGGGCTACATGGACGTCCCCTACGGGGAGCTCGACTACTGGGTGGCCGGCATCAACCACATGGCGTGGTTCCTCACGCTCGAGCGGAACGGGGACGACCTCTACCCCCGGCTGCAGGAGGCGATGCAGGACCCCGAAGTATATAAGGAGGATATCGTTAGATTCGAGGTTCTGCGCCACTTCGACTACTTCGTAACTGAATCTACGCGGCATATGGGGGAGTACGTCCCCTACTTCTACAAGACCAAGGAGCACCTGGAAACGTGGGGTCTGAAGGCGAGGGAGTACCGGGAGGGCTGGACTGCCGAGCGCTGGCAGAAGCACGCCGAGCGGCTGCAGGAGGAACTCAGCGGCCCCGAGCCGGTGCAGCTGAGGTCGTCCGAGGAGTACGCGGTCAGGATCATCCGCTCCTTGACGACGGGCGAGCCCTGCCGTATCAACGCCAGCGTCCTGAACCACGGGATCATCGACAATCTGCCCGACGGTTCGTGTGTGGAGGTTCCGTGCATGGTCGAGCGGCGTGCGATCCGCCCCTGCCGTGTTGGGGCTCTGCCGCCACAGCTCGCCGCTCTGAACCGGTCCAACATCGCCCTGCAGCAGTCGGCCGTTGAGGCAATACTGGAGCGCGACCTGAGGAAGGCGTACTATGCCGTGGCGCTCGACCCCCTGACTTCAGCGATCCTGACGCTGGGCGAGATCAAGAGCATGTTCGACGAGATGGTCGAGGCGGAGCGGGAGTGGCTCGCGGACTACGTGGACTAGCCCGGCCCGTTCACGACGAACGTCGCGGGCAACCCGCTCTTCTGAAAAGGACCTGGTTTCCCGCGCCCTTCCGGCAGAGAATTCTGTTCCGGTGTGGGTGCTTACGGTGAAGCACACTGTGCTGCTGATGGCCCGACTCCGGGACCACGAATGCAGGTGGGTGACGGCCTGCCCGCTGCTATTGGGCGCTCCGGCCACACTGCATCATGAATGATCCGGGCTAGAGGCGCATGGGCCGGGCGAGTCGAACCCGCAGGTCAATAGCGTTTCTGGTGTCAGAGGCATTGGCTGAACGGAGGCTGCGATGCGTATCCGATCTGCAGTCATATTGGTCGTCCTGGTGACCATCGCCCTCATCGCCGCCGGCTGTCCGGACGACAGGCAGACAGGCGACGATGACGACGGAACCCTTGTTGCACGCGCGGAGCCGGCCGAGCAGGCGGACAGCGAGGCCGAGACAGCGGGAGCCGGGCCCACCGACGACGCGGCCGAGGTTGCCAAGCCCGAAGCCGCAGACGCGGAGAGCGGGCCTGAGCAAGCGGCACCACAAGAGAAAGAGGGGGAGAGCATGCCGGACGAAACGCTGATCGTCATCAAGACGACCAAAGGCGATATCACCGCCAGGCTGTATCCAAACGAGGCGCCGAAGACGGTGGCCAATCTCCTCTCGCTGGCGAAAGAGGGCTACTACGATGACATGGTCTGGCACCGTGTGGAGCCCGGCTTCGTCATCCAGGTGGGCGAGGGCCAGGAGACCCCGAACATCCCCGACGAGGTGAACCGGCACAAGCACCGCAAGGGCGCGCTGGCGATGGCTAAACTCGGCTCGATGACGCCCGGGCGGCTGAGTGAGCCGGGTAGCGCCTCCAGTCAGTTCTACATCACCATGTGTAGCGGGGAGCAAGCCGAGCACCTGAACGACGAGTACACCGTCTTCGGGCAGGTGACCGAAGGCATGGACGTTGCCCAAGAGATCACCACGGAGGACAGGATCAAGACCATTGAGATCGTGTCGGGCGGCGAATGAGATGCAGGCGGGCCAATCGCGGAAGCTGATCTGCCGGTGTTGCGAGGTGACGGAGGAGGACGTCCTGGCGGCGATCGAGGATGGGGCTCGGTCCATCCGCGGCGTCAAGCTGCGCACCCTGGCGACGACCGGCCTCTGCCAGGGACATACGTGCGGCCCGCTCATCGAATCCATCCTCCAACGGACGCTGGGAGCCGGTTACGTCCCGGATGAGCGGCCGGCGCGGGCCCCGGTTCGGCCGACTCCCCTGGCCGTGCTCGCCGGCACGCCCAACGGTCCTGAGTCACCCAGAACGGAAGCATGACAGCTACGACGAGGCCGTCGCCCGATGTGGTGGTCATAGGGGGTGGCTTGGTTGGCTGCTCGTGCGCATACTGGCTGGCCGGGCGCGGCGTGCGCGTGCTCCTCCTTGAGCGCGAGGACGTGGCGGCCGGCGCTTCGGGGGCCTGTGACGGCCACCTGTGCTGCCAGTCGAAGGCCCCCGGCATTCACCTCCAGCTCGCCCAACGATCCCTGAGGCTGTACGACGCGCTGTCTGACGAGCTCGGCGCCGAGATCGGCTTCCGCCGCTGCGGAAGCTGGTTGATTGCCGAGACGGCTGACGAGTGGCGGACGCTCCGCTCGGCGGCCGAGGCGAGGCGGGGCGCGGGTCTCGACATCAGCCTGCACGCGGGCGAGGAGGTCTGGAGAGACGAGCCGGTGCTGTCCAGAACCCTCGCCGGCGGCAGCTACTGCCCGACGGACGCGCAGATTGCCCCCTGGCGGGCAACGCTCGGGTTCTACCGCGCCGCCTGCCGAGCGGGCGTTGAGTGTGACCTGGGGGCCGAAGTCCGTGAGATACGCATCGATCGGGGAAGAACCACAGGTGTGCGCACCGCCTGCGGAGACGTCGCGTGCGGCTCCGTCCTGGTAGCTGCCGGCGCATGGTCAGCCCCGCTGCTGGCCTCAGTCGGCGTGGCTCTGCCGCTCAGGCCCCGGCGCGGCGAGATCCTGGTGACGGAGCCAATGCCGCCGATCCTGTCCTCGATCATTCTCCACAGCCCATACGTAACAGCCAAGTTCCGCCAGGACGAGCCAAGGCCAGCGACACTGGTGCTGGAACAGAGTGCAGCCGGGAACTTGCTAATCGGCAGCACACGCTCGTACGCCGGGCTCGATGTGCGGAACACGCCCGGGGGCGTGGCTGTGGAGGCGGCAGAGGCAGCCCGGCTGGCACCGGGTCTATGCCGCCTCGATATCGTCCGCTGCTTCGCCGGCCTGCGCCCCTCTTCGGGGGACGGCCTGCCGCTGCTCGGGCCTGTTGCGGAGGTGGAGGGCCTCTTCGTGGCATCGGGACATGAGGGGGACGGAATCGCCCTGGCGCCGGTCACCGGGGAGATCGTGGCTGAAGCGATTGCTGCCGGCGGCCCGGCAGCCTGGCCTGTGGAGCTGCGGCTGAGCCGCCCGCTGGCCGCCGGGCAGGCTCACTGAGCGGGGCCGCACCAATGTGAGCGTCCCGCTCGGCAACTCACCTTGAGCGTTTTTTTGGCCCTGTAGAGGTTTACTTTGCCCCGGACATGTGGTATGATCCCGCTGTTGCGGGCCCCGCACCGCTGGGGCCTGGCCCGAGAAGGTACATACAGCATTTCGACACGGCGACAATCGCGGTCTACGACACAGCAAAAAAATGCAGCAAGAGCCGAAGCGGGTACCTTCACGTGATCGACCTTTGTAGCGTCTCGCTACTGAGGGCGATTCGCATTCCTCTTCGTGACGTAGATTCCCGCTCGGTTCCGGACGGTTCATTGGAGCGCGGCACCTGTGCGTTTGGGCGCACATGTCGGCCATTGGTTCCCTGGCCGCGTTCCCAGTAAGACTCGCCGCATGGGAGAGGAGCGCCGAAGCATGACTAGGCGTTCGCGATCCGAAGGCGATTTGATCCGCCAACTCTCGGCTGAGTTGCAGCGGACGGAAGACCCGTTGACGTTCGCGCAGTTGGCTGAGCTGCTCCTGAAGCAGGGGCGTGTGCTGGAGGCACGCTCGGTATGCGAACAGTGCATTGCGCGCTACCCCGCGTACACGACGACCCGGGTCGTCCTGGCCCAGGTCTGTGAGGCGCAGGGCGATTCGGAGCGGCAGGAGGCAGAGCTGCGAGCCGTCATCGCCGCGGAACCCCACAACCGTGTCTGCCGGGTGGCTCTGGGGCGGCTATTGCTTGAGCGTGGAGCGGCGGCCGAGGCTCGCGAGCACCTGGAGCACGCTCTGTTCCTGGCTCCCGGCGACTCAACCGCGCGAGGTCTCCTGGCGCAAGCCTGTGGTCAGGAAGCCGTGCCGATCGCGGCGCCCCTGGCCTCGCAGCCCCAGGCCCAGGAGCGGGCGGCTGCGCCTATCCAGCGCGCTCTGGATCTACTCATCGAGACAGAGGGGGTCGAGGGAGCAGTCTGGGTCGACGACACCGGTCTGGCCATTGGGAGCCGGGGTGGGATGGAGTCGGTGGAAGCCGGGCTCTCCGCCAGGGCGAATGAAACATGGCAACTGGCCAAGAGATGCATGGTAAAACTGGAATTAGGGGCACTCCAGCACGCGACCGTGCTTAGCGAGCGTGCCACCTTCATCCTTGCTCCGGCCAAGCCGGGCCTTCTGGTCGTGGCGACGAAGCCCAGGGCGAGGCTCGGTCTGGTGAACATGCAGATCGAGGCGGCCAGGAATCTGCTGGCCAGACTCCAGCACTAGACCAGGATCGGCGCTAGCCAGCCAATGCGGAGGGAGACAACAGTGGCCACTGAGTCAAGGGCGCGGGGACATGCGGAGACGTCCGGTGCGAGCCCGACCGTATGGGCGATCTTTTTCTCATCCCTCGCGATCTCCACCGCCCTGGTCGTTGAGGGCAGTGTTCGCATTGAGCCCAACTGGCAACGCTGGTGGGGGGCGATACTGGGACTGGAGGTCTCGGCCTACACGCTGACGCTATTCTTGCCCCCCCTCGCCCGCGTCAATCTGATCCACGCTCTGTGCCGTCTCGCAGTCGGGATGCTCATGCGGCTTTTTGTGGTGGCTCTGTGCGCGCTGCTGTTGGTCGTTGGCGGGGAGAGCGACCTCATCGGCGGACTGAAGCTGTTCTGGGCCGCTCACTGGCCCGCCGCCATCGGCGAGATCGCTTGTGTTGCCGCGGCCGTCTACTGCTTCCGAGTGATCGCCATGCGGCGGGCCGTCGAACACCGGGAAGCACCCGTCCCGGTTGCGCCGCCGCCGTTCGCCACACGCTCCCACGATGAGTTGCTCGAGGAACTGATGTCCGACCGGTCGGGGGGCGAGGCTGTGGTACCCACGGAGGTCGCCACAGCGGAGCCAGCGCCAGCCGAGACTCAGCCGTCGCTGCCTGAGACGGGCGAAGCGCCCGTTCCTCCCGTGGCCCCGCCTCCAGAGCTCGAACAGCCGGATGTGGTCGAGCCAGAGGTGGTGGCGCACGCGGGTGAGGCTTCAGCGATCCAGGAGCCGATCAGCCACCCCGAGACCCTCCCGACCTTTCCGGTGACGGAGCCATCTGAGGCGATACCGGAGGCGCCGTCTGCTGTCGGTGTGGAGCGCGAGACGGCACCGGAAGACGAACTGCCGGAGACCCCAGTGGACACGGCCGGGCCGCCCGCGATGGAGCCAGTGCAGGCGCCGCCGGCCGAGTTGCTGCAGGGCCCCCCGGTTGTGGAGGAACTCGGGGAGTTCCCGCCGCCGGCACCCGAGCCGCCGCTGGTGACGCCGCAGCCCGAGCCGGTCCTCACCTCATCCATGGACGAGCCCGAAACGGTGGCGGAGGTTGAGCCGCAGCCCTCCCCCGGCGAGCCACTTCCGACCGCGCCGATGCTCGGGGAGCTGACCATCGACCAACCAGTGGAGCCTGAGGAGCCGGTCCAGATCGAGGCCGAGCCGGTCGCCGAACCATCGCCAACGGCCGAGACCCCTGCAGAGCCCGTTGCGGTGGCTGAAGTGACTCCCGAGCAAGCCGCGGTAGCCGAGCCGACGGAAGATCAGGCCCAACCGCCGGTCCCCGTCGCCGACCCGACGACAACCGGCGCCCTCAAGCTGCCGGGAGAGGTGTTACTCGACCTCCTGCCGGCCGAACTACTGAACCGGCCGGCTGAGGAAGTGGTTGAAAGGCTGCCGGAGCGCAGCTTCTCGTTTGAGTGGGAGACAATCGCTCCCCAACTCGAGCGCGGCGAGGTGCGAGTGCCGGGTGCCACCTTACTGGGCCAAATGCCCCGCGAGGTCCTCGCTGCCTCAGCGGGCGAGTTCCTGAACACTTTGCCGGCTGAGGGCATCGAGCTACCGCTGTCAGAGATCGTCGCGCGACTCCCATTGGACTTCTTCGCTGCGCCCCCGGATCAGGCGGCACCGGAGGCGTTGACCGACGAGCCGCCCATCTTCCGTGAAGACTCCGACGGGCCAGCTCCCCAACCACGGGCCGAGGAGGCCCCAGTCGCGGCAGTGCCGCCTGCCTCACCCGCGCCGCCGCCGGTCGATACTCAGGAGGAGCCGGCTCCCCAACCACCAGCCGAGGAGGCACCGGTCGCGGCAGCGCCGCCTGCCTCACCCGCGCTGGCGGTCGATACTCAGGAGGAGCCGGCTCCGGTGGAGGAACCGGCCGCGGCCCCCGTGTCAGCGGAGATTCCGGAAGCCGCCCCCTCGGTGACCGTGAGCCCTGGCGAGCCGGAGACTGCTGCCGATCAACCGCCAACCGACCAGACCGGCGAGGAGCGGCTGCCCGAACCGTCGGAGGCAGCGCAGCCGCCCATCGTCACACCACCGCGAGACCCGATGGACCAGCCGGAGGAGGAAGCGCCGACTGACGCGGCGACACCCTTGCTGCAGACCCCTCCCAACCGAGTCGGGGAGCAGGTCATTTCATCGGCTATCGCCGCACTCCAGAAGAAGCGCTCCGAGGAGGAGGAGGAAGACGAGGCCGAAGAGAGGGCCTCCGCCGAGCACGAGGCCGCTGATGTCGCACCGGCGGCGCCCGCGTCTGACGCGGAAGCTCCGGCCGAAGCGGCGCCTCCCAGCTTGCAGCCCCTGTCGGAGCACCAACCGCCTCCTGCCGCCGAGCAAGAGACAAGCCCGGTTGAGGAGGAGGCACCGCCCGCACAGGTCTCTTACGATGAGCCCCAGGCGGCTCTCGCCCCCGAGCCGGCGATGGCAGAGCAGGCATCGGCCCCCGAGGAGGAAGCGCCCCTCGCAGAGCCCGAACTGGCGCGGGTCACGATCGATGCCGGGATTGAGGACGATCTCCGCGCCGCACTCAAGGGCGTTGACTGCAGAGGAGTGGAGCTTCTTTGGGCCAATGGCGCCTCAATCGTGGTCGCCCACAGTTCACCTGAGATTAGCGCGGAACAGGCCGACAACCTCGCGGAGTTGGTCAGGAGCAGCCGACACATCGTTGCCCATACGGACGCGGGCAGCTTCAGTTCTGCACTGCTGATCGGTACGCAAGCAACCACGTTCGTCGGCAGCCCGGACAATCCGCGAGCGCCTCAGCTTGTCGTGGCAATCAACAACGCAAGCGCGGGACAGGCCACCGTGGCAGCGCGAAAGGCCATGGCGGTTCTCGAATCCGTCGAGATTGCAGAGAGGCCTTGCGAGGACGCGCTGGCCGGCCCACCCGACGGGCAGCCGGTAGAGGATGAGCGACTGCGGCGAATCGCGGCAATCGTCGGCCAACAGGCAGGCGGCTTCCGCAGTCAGGATGGCTTCGGTGTGGTCGCGTCCGGGTTTGAGGCACAGCCCACGCCGGAGACAGCGGCGGCGTCGGAGGCGGTCTGGAAGGCGGCCCAACGGGCCCAGCCGGGGGGTGCGGATCGGTTGCTCGTGATGGGATCGACCCGAACGCTCGGCCTGGCCCCGGCGGAGGGAGCCGGCGCGCTGGTTGTGGCAGGCTTCGCCCCGGGCATGAACCCGGGACTGGTAGGCACCGAGACAGCCAAGATCGTCAGGATGTGCAACGATTCAGCACGCAAGGAAGGAATGCCCGGCGATGTCGGGTGAGCGGCTCGGTAGCGGGATAACCGCCGGCCTGATCGCGTGCCTCTCGATCGGCATACTGCTGCTGGGCATCGAGCTATCGTCCGCTGTGCGTGATGGGGGCAGCCTGCCGCCGGTGAATGCGGGCGTGCTGGGCGCGGCCGCCGCTCTGCTCTATGCGGCCCTGGCGTGGCGTGGCTCCCGGGGTAGGGGAGGCCGCATGTTCATCCGGTGGTGGGGCAGCATGGTGCTCGGCCATGCTCTGTTGGGGGTCACGGTGGGTCTGGCGAGCGCCACCTTGGCTTCGGCGCCTGCTGACACCACGGACGTCGCCCTTTGGGCGGGAGCCGGCTCTCTGCCTATGGCGGTGCTGCAGGTGGGGTACAGCATCGGAGTGTCGTCGTTGGCCTGGGGAGACCAACCCGAACCCGTCGTCGCCGTCGGTCGCCACGGGAATCCGCCGCGCCCCCCCCTGACCGAGGATCTGCCGGCGCCTCCCGTGTCGACGTGCCGGGAGCCGGAGCAGGCGCCGGATCGCGCTGGGCGCCTGGCGACCTACGCCAGCGCGATCGAGCGACTGCAGGCGGACGACCACCAGACACTGGTGCGCTTCGCAACCCAGGCGGCCAGGTGCGAGGGCGGACTACTGGCAACGAGCGATGGGCTTGTGGTGGCGGCGGTGGAGCCGAGGAGCCTGGACGCATCGAGGGTCGCCGCGGTCTTGCCCGAACTGGTGCGTGATCTGGGGCGACTGGCTGGGCCCGTCACCGAGGCCCCGTCCATGCTGCACGCGGCCCTGGGAGGATACGAACTGCTGGCCGTGCCCGGCGGAAGGCTCACTGGATGCCTGATAGGACCCGAGCCCGGGGCTCGCGAGGTGGCGGAGGTGATACTCCCCGTGCTCGTGGCCCGGGCCGAGCAACTCCGCCCGCCGGACCCGCCGGCCGGAACGGAGTTGTGTGACTCGCCTGACAACACGCAGTTCGAACGGGAGAGCCCACCGTGAGAATCGACGAGGTGCTGGATCAGGTAACACGGGTGGCTGGCGTTCGGGCGGCTGTCTTCTGCTCCTACGACGGCATCAACATCGCCTCGCAGAGCGCCGTTGGGGCAGCGGAGGATGAACAGGTCGCAGCCATGGCAGCGGAGATCGGCCGCACTGCCAAGAAGCTGTTACGCAGCGCGGGCGGCGAGCAAATGCAGATGGCGATGTTTGGCGCTGCGAGCGGCAACCTGGTGATGGCGGACGCCGCGCGGGGCCTTGTGGTGGCCATCACGGACCAGGCGGCCAACACTGGCTTGCTGCGCATGGAGGTGGAGAAAGCCGCCGAGGTGCTCTCGACGGAACTGCACACGCCCTCCGCCGATGAGCCTCAACAGGCGGGTTCGTCCGAAGACGCGGGCCAGCCGGCCTCCGACGATGAGGATAGCAGCACGCCGGCCTGAGAGCAGGACAGCGGAGGAACCAAGTACCATGGCGTCGATCAACTACGCACAACGCGAGATTACCTGCAAGGTCGTCTACTACGGGTGCGCTATGTGCGGGAAGACCACCAACCTGGAGTACATCCACCAGCACATTCCCGCCACGGATAAGGGCGGTCTCGTCTCGCTGTCGACCCAGGGCGACCGGACGCTGTTTTTCGACTTCCTGCCGTTGGAGGCCCAGAACGTAGGGGGATTCACCGCGAAGTTCCAGCTCTACACTGTCCCCGGACAGGTCGTGTACAACGCGACTCGTCGGCTCGTGCTGCGGGGTGTTGACGGAATCATCTTCGTCGCCGACTCGCAATGGTCCCGTACCAAAGAGAACCTGCAGAGCTTTGCGAACATGATCGAGAACCTGAGCCAGTACGGGTACAGCCTTGACTCCATCCCGTACATCCTGCAGTACAACAAGCAGGACCTGCCCAACATCGCTCCCGGACACTATCTCGACTACACCCTCAATCGACAGGAGCAACTGAAGCCGACGTTCGCCTCAATCGCGACGGAGGGCAAGGGCGTCTTCGATAGCCTCAACGCCATATGCCAGCTGGTGATGGCCAAACTGAGAGCCGCATAGATACGAACTCGCGGGCCGCGTTCGGGCTCCGTGGAGGTGAGCGGGCTTGTCTCTAGAAGGTCTAGAAGGTCTCGAGGGTCTGGTGATCTACGAGGAAGACGCCGTCGCTCTTGCCGAGCGCCTGGATGCGTTTCTGGCGGCCTCACGGGCGAGCATGGCGATCCTGATCGACCGCAGCGGACAGGTCATCGCGGAGCGTGGCTACTCGCGCAAGGGTACCGGGGACCAGCTGGCCGCCCTCTCCGCGGCGGCCTTCGCAGCCACCGAGCAGGTCGCCAAGCTGATCGGGGAGGAGTCGTTCACGGTGCTCTTCCACGAGGGTGAGGACCAGAACATGCAACTCTCCGTCGTTGGCGAAGCGGCGCTTCTGCTGGCAGCCTTCGACGACCGGACCACACTGGGTCTGGTGCGCCTGTACGCCTCGGAGGCGGCCAACGGTCTTCGCCCGGTCATGGAGCGCATTCGCAGCCGCAGCGTGAAGGCCGGTGTGCCGGAGTTGGGTGACCGGGAGTTCTTCAAGCAGGAACCGACTCAAGAGGGGCCGCAAGCGGGCGAGTCGTCCGCACCCCATCAGGCGTGAGGGATTTGCCTTGGCACTTCGTGGGAGTCTAAGCGAAACCGATCCTGAGGATGTACTCCAGATCCTGGCCATGGGCGGGAAGACCGGGATCCTGCGGGTGCTCGACAGTGGGCACACGACGGAACTGGTTCTCGAGAAGGGAAGGATCATCGACGCCTTTGACGGGGTCCACCGTGGCGAGGATGCGGTGTTCGGTCTGCTCGCCCGTCGCGCGGGGTCATTCAACTTCCAGGCCCAGGAGGTGCCCCCCGAGCGGACGATCGAGCACGATGTGCAATCGATCCTGCTGTCCGCCGCGCGCCGCCTGGATGGTCTGGCGTACGCCAAAAAGCTACTCGGGCAACCGACTGCCAGGCCATACTTGATCGACGCCGCGAAGGCTGACCCGGCCGAACTGACCCAGACGGATAGGGTCGTGCTCGATCTCGTTGACGGCAGGCACACCTTGGGCGAGATCGCTGCGGGCAGCGGGCTGGACTGGGAGGATGCATACGCCGCCCTCGGGCACCTGGTCGAGCTCGGTGTCGTGGAGCTCGCCACCGCTCAGAGCGAGGCCAGTCCGCTGTCGGCACACAGCGACGGCGAATCGTCGGCAGACATGGGAGTGCCCTCCCGTGACGCCGTCGAGGCGGATGCACTGCCCAGTCCGGACGACATCCGGGCGATCATTGAGTACCTACGGACTGCATCGGGCGCTCATCCGTAGGGGAACTGGGGCGCAGGGGAGAGATCGGCTCATGACAAGGGTGAAGGTCCTGGTGATCGTGACCAATGAACCGGTGCGGCGTCAGTTGCTGACCACATGGCGGGAGTTCGTGGTGGCCCAACGCGGCCCGGCGGCCGATGACGTGTTGGGGGCCCCGGACAGAGCCGCCAGCCCGGTCGACTTCGGCCGGATTGACGTGCGTGAGGGTCTGGCGTTGTACGTGTTCATTGTCGACGGAGGGTGGCGGCGCGAGTATGTTTGCCAGGCGCTGGCTGCGGATTGCGCGGGGTACTGCATGGTCGTCGGGCCGGGCCCGATGGACCTCAGTCTGGCGCGCGATCTGAGGGCCCTTCTGGACGCCGGCCGGGCTCCGGAGGGAGTGTTCGCCGTCGCAGGAGGCCAGGATGCCGAAGTGACCAGAGCGGCTCTGGGCGTGCCGGAGAGCGCACCCGTCGTCGAGATCGATCCCGAGAGCCAGTCGAGCATCAACGAACTCCTGTGCACGCTTCTGGAGCGTCTCGCTGCCGTTCCGGCTGCCTAGCCGAGCTTGAGGAGCAATAACCATGGCAAAGATCCTGGACATGATCTTCGGGCAACCCGCCAGCGTTGCCATCGATATCGGCGGCACTTCGATCAAGCTCGTCGAGTGCGAGGTCGAAGGCGGGAAAGCTGTCGCTACGCGAGTGGGCATGGCGCCGACCCCGCCCGGCGCCGTACTGAATGGCGTGGTCGTGGACCCCATCATAGTGGGCGACGTGATCCGGGAGCTACTGCGGTCCACGGGCAGCCGCGCCAAGCTGGCCGCCTGTGCTGTCAGCGATCCGTCGCTGGTCGCCACACGCCTGCAGATGCCCAGACGGGACGCCAAGACGCTGGCGAAGGCGATGCCTTACGAGGCACGCCCGCATATCCCGTTCGGCGTCGAGGAGGGCGAGATCGCGTGGCAGATACTGGATCCCGACAGCCAGGACCCGCAGATGAACGTGCTGCTGGTGGCGGCCCGGCATGAGGCGATGGAGGGGCGCGTTCAGGCCCTGGAGATCGCGGGACTCACGCCGTCAGTGATGGACACAGTGCAGTTCGCCGTGCTCAGGGCGCAGGTCTACGCCAACACCGATCCCGCCATCTTCGACCAAACGCTTCTGTTGCTGCACATCGGAGCGTCCTTCACTGAGATGACCATCGTATGGAAGGGGTGTTTCGCCTTCCCGCGGATCGTCCCCATAGCTGGACTCAGTATGGATCAGGCGATCGTCTCGACCTTCTCGGTGGACCCGGAGGAGGCCAGGAGGATAAAGGAGTCGCGAGCGGTAGCCTGCGCGCCGGAGGAGATCGAGTCCCTGCCCGAAGAGCAACAGCAGGTTAGCCAGGCAATCGCGCCGGTGTTGGAGGAGATCGTCAGGGACACCCAGACCTCACTCAACTTCCTGGCAAACACCTTCCAGTCCGGCGGTGCCCTGGCGGGGGCCGATAGGGTGGTCGTCAGCGGTGGCGTCTGCCGGCTCCCGCGGCTGGAACAATACCTTCAGATGAGGCTCGGGACCGAGGTCGTCATCACCGACGTCTTTCGAGACACAGGGCTGGAGGCGCCCTCGTACGATCAGGGGTTCTTGACGGATTTGTCCCCTTATCTCACGGTGGCCGCCGGCCTCGCGTTGCGGGAGCCAATGGAATCGCGGGCCTACCCGCTCGCCAGCCAGCCGGAGGCGCACCCATTGCCGGTCGCTGCCGCGTCTGGATAGAACCGCCGTGACCGAGCTGCCCAGGGGGTGTGGTTCGTTGATCAATATCAACCTCATCAGTGAACGCGAAAACCAGCGGAAACGGGGCGAGACTGTCGGCCGTGTCGCCTTCTTCGTCGCGGTGGCGGCCTTCGTGGGGGCAATGGTCGTCGCGAGCTGGCAGCAGAGCCGGCTGCGCGCCACGCGCGACCGTCTCGACGCCATCCGGGGCGAGATCGGGCAGCTCCAGGACGAGAAGGCCCGGATCGATGTCGTACAGAGGCAGTTGGACAGCAAACGCCCGCTCATCGATTTGCTGCGGTCGGCTCGGGACAGCGAGGCCAAGTGGTGCGCGGCTCTCAGTCACATGACCCAGGCCCTTCCCGAGCAGGTCACGCTGACGGTTGTTCGCTCGTCGAAGACCTTGCGCCCCAGGGTCAAGCAGGTAGGAGCCAAGACGGCAGCCGCGGCAGCACGGGAGGGCTTCACCCTCACCGGGCAAGCCGCGACGGGAAGTCTCGTCGGCCAGTTCATCCAGAACCTTGAGGCCACGACGTCCTTCGGGGACGTCTACCTGCAGTATACGCGCAAGCGCGGCGGCGGCCCAGTCACCGAGACGTACCAGTTCGAGATCCAGGCACTTCTGGCCACGGGGGGAGCCTCCACATGATGGCTGCACTGAGGAACAGACGGTTCTTGGTTTTCGGCGGAGCCGCCCTGGTCTGCATCGTATTCCTGAGCATTGCGGTGATGGTGCACGCGAAACAGAGCTACAGCCTCTACGCCGAACGGAACGCGGCTGCTGAAGAGCTATCAGAGCTGCGCCGCGCAATCGAGGGGGTTGACTTTGACACGCTTCAGGAGGAGAATGGAAAGCTAGCTGCTGAGCTGAACGAGATCGAGCGGTCTCTCCCTGAAGCGGAGTACGTGCCTACACTGATCCGCCAGATAGAGAACATCGCCGCCATGACGGGGAATGACCTCATCGAGCTGCGGCAGGGGGAGATAGTCAAGGGGAAGGTGGCACTGATCGAGGCGGCCGTCGCCGCCGACGAAGGCGGCAAGGAAGGCGAGAAGAACGCGGCGACGGAGACGGCTCAGGGGCAACGCTATGACGAAATGGACGTTGAGCTGCGCTTCGACGGCACCTACCGGGGTGCGTTCGACTTCCTGAAGCAGCTCGGATCGATCGGCAAGGTAATCGCAGTCGAGAGTGTTGAGATCGAGAAGGCCGGTGCCAGGGAACTGCGTCCGGATGGCAGAGCGGCCGCGAAGGTCAGGCTGCAGGCGAAAGCCTACATCCTGGCCCCGCAGGGCGGCTTCCCGGGCGACCTGAGTATCAAGATCCACTAGCACGAATGCGTCACTCGAGCCCTTCGGGCCGCCCGGCGGAGAAACTCGATGCGGCCCCCCGGCTTGGCCTTGATGAGCCAGGCGGGCAAAGGCTCAGGGGAGAATGCGGCGATGGATACCCCAAAACAGAAGAAATCGAAGGACCTCATCCCGAAGAAGGCGCAGATCGTGCTTCTCATCATCGGGATCCCGCTGCTGGTGTTCACGGGCATACGGCTCAGCACACAAATGGGGTGGATTGGGGGTCCACCCAAAGCGAAGAAGGTGGTTCAGAAGAAGAAGGACGATCCCAAGAAGCCTCCCAAAGGTACGCCGGCGAAGCCCGCCGATACGGGCACGCCGAAGCCAGCTCCCGCAGGTGTCCCGAGGGAAGCGCCGGATCTGGACTCCGTCTCGCCGCCCGGCCGAGACCCCCTGGCGGACCTTGCCACAGCAGCGCCGGGGCCGGGCGCTCGACCGGGCCCCGCGGAACCATCGGCCGTGCCACCGCGGCCGTCCACTCCGGACTCGCTACCGCCGCCGATCCCGCTGCCCACTGCTACGCCGACCTTCCCAAGCCCGGTGACTGGCGGAGCGGCCGCGCTCCCGCCTGGAATGGTCGTGAGCCAGCCGAGGGAACCAGGTCTCCCAGCGGCTCTGGCGGCCAACTACCCGATGGTCAGGCGGGGCGGCCGGGCCTCCCGGGCGCCGTCGGTCGCGCTTGTGGGCACCATTAGCGGCCCGCAGGGGTCTCTGGCGGTCGTCCGCCCAGCCGATCTCTCCGGTGCGCCCGGCAGGTACGTCCGCCCAGGGCAGAAGGTCGGCGGCCAGGGCGGGGCCGAGGTGGAGACGATCACTCCCGGAAAACTGACCATCACGGGCCAGGGCCGGAAGCACGAGCTGTCGCTCCCGACACCGGGCCCGAAGCCTGACTCGACAACTGCCGAGCCGGAGCCCGCGGCGACGGGACCGATCGCCCCGGTCGTTGAGGACTCAACCGGGATATCGCCACCAACCGAATAGGGCAACTCGCGGCAGAACAGCCAGTTCGCCGGAAGATAGCAACGATACAGCAACGATCGCAGCACAAACCGACAGCCGCCGTATTGACAAAGCAACGATGCACTGTGGGAGGAATCAACGATGCAGAGCCGGCATACCTCGCGACTGCTGACGCTGCTATGTACAGCCGCCACGCTCCCGATTCTCGCTCTGAGTACGGCCTCGCCGGCTGCCTCAGCCACCCCTGCGAGCGTAGCGATTGAGTCTGCTGGTATCGCGCGCGAAACCGGTTGCGCTGTCATCCATGTGGCGACAAGCCAACCGACCCAGGTACGGCTGGAGCAGGCTGCCGGCCGAGCGCGGTTGGTGGCGGACTTCCTGGACGCGGTTCTGGCCCCGAACGCGGCCGGCGCCATCCAGCGGATTCCCCCACTCCGGGATGCGGTGACGATCAGACAGGCCAGCTCGAAGCCCCCGGTGGTTCGGCTCGAGGTGGTCTCTCTGGCAGGCGGCGCCCCGACCGCTCAGCGCTTCGCTGACTCCAGGGGGTTGCTCGTCAAGCTTCAACTGGAGGAGCCGCCAAACGGCGGCCCACGGACCGCTCGACCGGCCCCGAGTCTGATGAGTGACGCGCGGGTAGCCGCGATACGCCTCGCCAGTGCCACGCTGCCACCGCCTCTGATCGCCCCGATCAGTGGGATGGTCACCCGGTCGGGCCCTGAGCTCGGCCTGGCTGCCCTGGCGCGTCCCGCCGAAGGCCCTCCTCAGCGCGACTTGCCGTCGCGCATGGCGGCAGCCCCTCCCACTGAGCGGCATTCGCCCCGGTCTTCGGTGCCGAGCGGGGGCCGGCAATCGCCGGCTACGTTCGTGGTCCGTGAAACCGACGGCGGCACCGTGCCCGGGGGCGAAGTGGGCGCGCTCGGCGGAGCCCCAGCCGTCCAGCCCCCGCCTCCGGAAGCAGACGCTGCCGAGCTGCAACAGGTCCGGGTCGTCGGACTGGACCCGCTGCGCGTGGCAATCGACTGCTCGCGGCCGCTGCGGTACCGGCTGGAGGAGCTAGAGTCGCCGCGGCGCTACGTCCTGACGTTCCCGGGCGCGGCCATCGGCCGCGACTGCCTCCAGGCCGTGGCTCTGCATCCGGCGCAGCCTGGCGCCGTCACGGTCAGTCAGGGGACCGTCGGAGCTCAGGTGACCATCCCGGCAACCGACGGCGACCTCTGCTCGCCGAAGCCGGGGGCCTCACCTCGGACCGTGGTCTGCGAGCTTGCTCGACCTCTGGAGGGCACTCTCGTCGCCCAGCGGCCCGCCCCGGCCGGGGCCGAGGCGGGCGCAGCCACCAGCCCGGCTCCGGACGCCGACAATCTCCTGATCAATGTGGACTTCCAGAATGCACCGGTGGTGGAGATCCTCACCGCGCTTGCCAAGTACGCCGACCGGAACATCATCACCACCCCTTCGGTCCAGGGTAACATGTCCGTCCACCTCACACGGGTGACGCTGGTCGAGGCCCTCGACCTGGTTGCGGCGCTGAACAGCCTTGAGTACACGCTGGTGGGCGAGCGCAACTACATCGTCGGGACGGCCGAGGAGATCGCGCGAGTGGGAGGCGCGGTGGCGGCTCTGCCGATCGAGCTGATCTACAAGCCGGAGAACACCACACCATACCGCATTGCGGAGGAACTCCGCGAGGTCGTCGAGCAGATCGGCGTTACACTTAAGATAGTTGAGGACGCGCAGTCTGTGGTATTCATGAATCTACCTGACGAGAGAAGCGGCGAGTGGCTGCGGGACCGGGCTGCTCAGGTTGACGTCCCACCGATCGACACGACACGATGGATACAGCTAGAGCACCTGACCGCCGCACAGGCGGCGTCAGCGCTTGAGGGACTGACTCCTAATGTTGAGGTCCAGGTCCCAGGCCCCGCGGCCCCGCAGGTCGCTGTCGTCGGTCTCTCCGGCAAGTCCGTGGACGTTGACAAAGCCGAGCAAGTCCTCGCTAGCATTGACGTTGAGCCCACGATTGCACCCGAAGCAGTCGGGGATGTCGTCACTCGGTCGCTGCGAGTCACCTATGTGGACCCCGAGGCCTTCACCGAGCTGGTCACCAGCATGTTCGCGGGCCAGGCTGAGGCCTACCTGGCCACTCCCCCAACCGAGCTGCGGGACATCCAAGGCAGCGAGAAAGTGGGAGGGATCCGTCCATCCGCCCAGATCATCGTGCGCGGACCCGAGAGCGCTGTGGCTGCGGTCGAGGAGCTGCTGGCACAGATCGATGTCCCGCCGCCGCAGGTCGAGATCACGGCAACCATCACCGACGTCGGCATAGATAAAGACCAGAAAGTTGGCTTCGAATGGGACCTTCCCGGCCTGATCGTATCCGAGGAGATGACAGCGGGCGATGGGTTCAAGTTCGGCAAGATCAGCCGCGCGGCGCTCAACTCGGGGGGCTCAGGCAGTTTCACGGCGTCGTTCGAGGCCATGGTAACGGGCAGCAATGCAACCATTCTGTCGCGCACGAAACTCGTAGCCGTCAACGGCAAGAGCGCGAGCTTCCTCGTCGGCGAGATCGTACCGTACGAGATCGCAGTGGCGGGAGACGGCACGATCAAGAGCAGCGTGGAGTTCCAGGAGATCGGCCTCGGCCTGAAGTTCGGCCCGAATGTGGACTCCAGCGACCAGATCACGCTGTTCCTGGCGCCCCACGTGAGGTCGTTCTCGGGTTACTCGCCGCAAGGCTACCCGGTCGTAGTGACTCGGGAGGCCGAGACGATTGTGCGGGTCTCCGACGGCGATGTCATCGCCATTGGTGGGCTGCTGCGGGATGAGGAGGTCAAGACGCTCAGCGGGATTCCCTTCCTGAAAGACATCCCGCTGTTCGGCGAGCTGTTCAAGAAACGACAGACACAGCGGAGGAAATCAGAGGTTGTCGTGTTCGCCGAAGTCAAGTTGTTGCGGCCCGGGGCCGCGCCCGTAAGTGCGGAAGCGCCAGCGGTGGGGGAGGGGTAGCGAAGCGGGAACCAGGGCGCACACCCTAAGAGCAGTGGGCGGCGGGCCGCTAGGTCCGCCGCCCGATTCATAACGGGGGGAAGACATTGGACGAGAGGTTGATCGGGCAGATACTCGTAGATAACACGTCGCTCACCCAAGAGCAACTCGACGATGCTCTACGAGTCGCCAAGGAGACCGACGAGTTCATCGGCCAGGTCCTGGTCAACATGGGCTACATCACCGAGCGGGACGCGGCAATCTGCCGCGGCCTGCAGTGGGATGTGCCCTTCGTCGATCTGACGGAGCTTCAGATCGACCAGGACGCAGCCAAGCTTGTCCCCGAGTCGATAATGCGCAAGCACAACTGCATCCCCATCTCTCGTCAGGATGGCACCCTGCAGGTGGCGATGGCCGACCCCAACGACATCCGCGCCATCGACCAGATACGCTTGCGCACGGAGTACAAGTACCGGATCGAGCCCTGCATTGCCCTGCCGGAAGACATCGCGACTGCGGTCGCCGGTCTCGGCAATGTCAGGGTGCGGGTGGCACAGGAGTTGGATGGCCTCCTCGACCAGTTCGACGAGCCGGACGCGGACGACCTGGAGGAAGAGGACGAAGATGAGGAATTCGACCTCGATGACACGGAGGCGGCGTCTGCCGACCCGCCAGTGGTGAAGCTGGTGCGCATGATCATCACCAGGGCCGTCCGGCAGCGGGCGAGTGACATACACATCCAGCCCGAGGAGAAGTCGGTCCGCGTCCGATACCGGGTCGATGGCGTGTTGCGCGATGCCATGACCGTACCGAAGGGCGCTCAGCTTCCGGCGGTCAGCCGGATCAAGGTCATGTCCGGCATGAGTATCGACCAGAAGCTGGCACCCCAAGGCGGACGGATCGCGATGCGGTTCAACGATCGGGCCTTTGACTTCCGGGTATCCACATTGCCCTCCCAGTTCGGCGAGAAAGTCGTCATGCGTGTTCTCGACAAAGGCTCGATCATGGCAGACCTGAGCAAGCTCGGCTTCAGCTCTCAGACCCAGGAGGCCTTCGAGAACGTCATCCTGCGTCCCTATGGCATCGTCCTGGCAACCGGGCCGACAGGAAGCGGGAAGTCCACCACGCTGTATGCTGCTCTCAACCGCATCGCCACAACCGACAAGAACGTCATCACCGCGGAGGACCCAGTCGAGTACGAGCTCCCCGGCATTACCCAATGCGCGGTGAACCAGAAGGCGGGCATGACGTTCGCCAGCATCCTCCGCGAGATGCTGCGACAGGACCCCGACATCATACTGGTCGGTGAGATTCGAGACAAGGAGACCGCCATCATTGCCACCGAGGCGGCCCTCACAGGCCACTTGGTCCTCAGCACCCTCCACACCAATGACGCTGCAGGGGCCGTGGCCCGCCTGGTGGAGATAGGCGTTGAGCCCTATCTGGTGGCCTCCTCGCTCGCCGGCATACTCGCCCAACGCCTGGTGCGCAAGATCTGCGTCCACTGCAAGGTACCGTACACACCGCCCTCGGAGGCGCTCGAGGTCGCGGGCGTTGAGCCCGAGGAGGGGGAGCCGGTGCAGTTCTTCAGGGGCGAGGGGTGCAGTCAGTGCGATGAGGGGTACCACGGGCGCGTCGGCATCTACGAACTGCTTGTCGTTGACGATGAGGTCCGCGACCTGGCCCTCAAGGGAGCCCCAAGCCACGTGCTTCGGCAGTATGCCATCGAGGAGCAAGGGATGGTCACTCTCAAGGGCGACGGCATCTCGAAGGTCCTGCAGGGGATTACCACCCTGGAGGAAGCTTTGACTGCAGCCCAAGATGAATAGAGGTCATGAAACGTGAGCGCAGTCTTCGAGCAGCCCGTACAAGGCGCGAGCGGCACCCCGGAAGGCCAGTTGACACCCGTGGCAACAGAGGAACAACTGGCCAGCGTCTCCTCGATCACGCTTGACGAACTATGCGAGATGACGGTGCAGTCCGGCGCGTCGGATCTGCACCTCACGACCAACCTGCCTCCGGTCGTGAGGATCGACGGCCGGCTCCACACGCTGCCCTTTGAGCGGCTGGAGCCGATAGACACGCAACGGCTCGTCTACGACATCCTCACCGACCGCCAGATTGAGGCATTTGAGAGGGAGCACGAGCTGGACCTGTCGCATGGCGTGTGGGGGCTGGGGCGGTTCCGGGTCAATGTCTACATGCAGCGGACCAGCGTCGCCGCCGCTCTTCGCGCGATCCCCACTGAGGTGCCAACGCTGCAGCAGCTCAACCTGCCGCCGATAACTCACGACATCACGCGCCGCACCAGCGGGCTGGTGCTTGTCACGGGACAGACCGGCGTTGGCAAATCAACAACGCTGGCTTGCATGATCGACCACATCAACAAGAACCGGTCCTGCCACATCCTGACCATCGAGGATCCCATTGAGTACATCCATGGCCACGGCCGCTCGATGATCAACCAGCGCGAGCTGGGCAGCGATGTGTTCTCATTCGCGGCCGCCCTGCGCAGCGTCCTGCGAGAGGACCCTGACGTCGTACTCGTGGGCGAGCTGCGAGACCTGGAGACGGTGGAGGCCGCACTGACGGTGTCCGAGACGGGGCACCTGGTGTTCGGGACACTCCACACCCGAAGCGCCCCACAGACCATCGACCGCATCGTTGACGTGTTCCCGCCCCACCAGCAGGAGCAGGTTCGTGTCCTGCTGGCCAACTGCCTGGAGGCCATCATCACTCAGCAACTCCTGCCCCGGGCCAATGGCAAGGGGCGAGTGCCGGCACTGGAGGTGCTGCTGGCGACCTCGGCCGTCCGCAACCTCATCCGCGAAGCGAAGACACACCAGATCCCGACTGTCATCGAAACCAGCACGCAGTACGGGATGCAGACAATGGACGGGGCCCTCGTCGATCTGGTGGCCCAAGGCGTCATCACTCACGAGGAGGCCGTCACACGCGCGCTCGATCCCGAGAATTTCCAGCGCCTGCTGATGGCCAGATACGAGCACATGTAGTGAAAGCCGTGCTGAATCCGCGGGATTGTCCGATAGGGGAGATTCGCTGTGCCGAACTATAGCTACGTGGCTGTGGATCCCGAAGGGGGCCAATCGCAGGGCGTGATCGACGCCGGTTCTCCTCAGGCCGCCCAGCAGTTGCTGCGCGAGCGGGGGCTGGTGGTCACCGAACTGTCGGCCGCACCCGAGCATGCGGGGAGACGCCGGTTCATGGGCGGCCGGGTCAAGCTCCGCGAGCTGACGGTGTTCAGTCGCCAGTTCGCAGCGATGATCAACGCCGGGATGAACCTCATGAAGTGCCTGGACATCCTGCGCGGCCAGGTTCGCGATGCACGGCTGGCCAAGATCATCGCTGCCGTGCAAGCGGACGTGCAGGCCGGCCAGACGTTGAGCCAGGCGATGGGCAAGCACCCCGGTGCCTTCTCGAAGCTCTACGTCAGCATGATCAGGGCGGCGGAGACCGGTGGTGTCCTGGATCAGGTCCTCAACCGCCTGGCGTCCTACCTGGAAAAGGACATGGATACCAGGACCAAAGTCAAGTCCGCAATGGTCTACCCGTCGATCGTCATGGGGTTCTCCCTCCTGATGACGGCCATCCTGGTATTCTTCATCCTTCCCAAGTTCAAGACCATCTTCACCGACCTGGGTGTAGACCTGCCGATCACCACCAAGCTCCTGCTGAATGCGAGCTCGAATGCAGTCCGGTACTTCTACGTACCGCCTCTGGTGATCTTCGGCACCGTGTTCGGCTACAAACTCTACGCCAAGACCCCTGCGGGGCGGATACAAATCGACAGTCTGAAGCTCAAGACCCCGCTGTTCGGCGACCTGATCCGCAAGCTGTCCATCGCGCGGTTCGCTCGCACGTTGGCGACCCTGATGAAGAGCGGGATCAAGACGCCGCTCGGGCTGGAGATCGTGGCCTCTACCTCGGGCAATGCAGTCATCGAGCGCACGATTCTCACGGCCAAGGACCATGTCATGAAGGGCGACCGGCTGTCGGCTCCGCTTGGCGCCGACGGAGTGTTCCCCGACATGGTCGTGCAGATGATCGCTGTCGGAGAAGAGACCGGTAAGGTCGATGAGATGCTGCTGAAGGTCGCCGACTTCTACGAGACCGAAGTCGACGCCGCGATAAAGGCCATGACATCCATCATTGAGCCGGTCCTCATCGTGGTCCTGGGTCTCCTCGTCGGCTTCGTCGCTGTATCGGTCATCTCGCCGATATATGACCTTGTGGGGCAGGCGAGCGCTGGCAAGTTCTGAGGGCAAGGCGGTATGAGCCGGTCGTCTGAACGGAGAGATCTGCGTGTCCAATCAACGGGGGGAAGGACACATGGGCGCTGCCGTGGAAGCTCGCTGGGACAGATGTGCTGCCGGATCGTCAGCCCGTACGGGGCGCAGAGCTCGCGCCGCCCGCGGGCGTGCGGGGAAGTCGTTGACCACAAGACGCGCTGCCAACTCCTCCTCCGAGCAAACCCGATCAGTCGAGGCACTGTTCGCTGAGTTCGCTCGGACCCAGGACGAGGAAGCTCGGGAAGAGCTCATCCGACAGCACGCCAAGCTGGCGGAGAAGGTCGCGCGCAACTTCCTGGCCTCAGGCGAACCCTTCGAGGACGTAACCCAGGAAGCCTACATCGGCCTTGTCAAAGCCGTTGACTCGTTCGATCCGAGCCTCGGGATCAAGTTCTCAACCTACGCCACCCACAAGATCAGCGGCCAGATACGTCACTACCTGCGGGACCGGACCTCAGTCATCCGCCAGCCGGGTTGGCTGCACGAGCGGCGGCGAAAACTGGCTCGAGCGACGGAGGGGCTGCGACAGGAGCTCAACCGCCAACCCACCGTCAGCGAAATCGCTGTCGAGGTCGGCATCACGGAGCACGAGGTGCAGGAGGTCCACCGCACGAGCAACATCTTCCGTGTCGGTTCCCTTGACTCTCCCGATGCACGGGCGGGACAGGGCGATGATGTCCCGCTGGATCGCAAGCGAATCCAGGCCCTGCGGGCCGAGGGCGCCGCCCTGCCGGTCGAGGAGAAACTGGTCCTCCGCGAGGCCATCAAGAAGCTGAAACGGATTGAGCGTTGGGTGGTCTATGCGCTCTACTACCGCGGGCTGACTCAAACCGAAGTGGCCAACCAGCTCAACATCTCCTGCAACTACGTCTCCCATATCCTGCGGAACGCTCTGAGCCGTCTGCGGCAGATCCTCGCTTCCGAGGAGGTCAAAGAGAACCACCTGCGGAGCAAGACGGCCGCCCAGGCGGAGCGATCGACACTCCGCGAGACAACCAGCCCCATTGACCCGCTGACGAAGCTCTTCTCCGCGAAGGCGCTGCGTGAACGGACCGAGGAGGAGATCCTGCGTGCCTCCCGCTACGGTCACGAGATAACCGTGCTGGCAATTGACGTCGACCGGTTGGGGGAGATCAACGAGACTCACGGATTCGCGCAAGGCGATCTGCTGTTGGCGGAGTTGGGGAACCTGCTGCGGAACCGGTTGCGCAAGGTGGACGTCGCCTCCAGGTACGCTGGCGGAACGTTCGTAATGATGCTGCCTCACACGGGCGAACGCGGCAAACGCGGAGCAGCTCACCGCTTCATGCGGGCCATATCACAGCTCGAGATAAGGACCCGTACCGGGAAGCTGACGCCTTCGGTCAGTATCGGCATCGCCACGTACCCGCTCGACGGCGACTCGAAGGATGAACTGATCGAGACCGCCCTCGAGAGCCTGCACATGGCGAAAGCCGCCGGCGGAAACTGCATCTACTCGATCCGTGACAAGAGAAAGCCAAGTGCCGGGCGTCCGGCTGCCTACCGGGGAGGGAAACGGGCGAGCGATGGGCGTCGCTGACTGGTGGCGCAAGCTTACTGCGCGACTGCGCGCCGCGTTCGCCCCGGGCAGGTTTCTGTGCGACTCCTGTAGGTACGACCATCCGCGCTCGTGCCGACACCCGGAGCGACCGAACGCGACCGTCTGTGAAGACTACCGCAAACGGTGACTGAAGGCCTCTGCCACACTGCGGGGGGTGGCGACGACGCTGATAGCGCCGAGTCTGCTGTCCGCTCACTTCGGCCATCTCGCTCGTGACGCGCGTGCCCTGGCCGAAGCGGGGGCCGACTGGCTGCACTTCGATGTGATGGACGGCCACTTCGTGCCGAACCTGACCTTCGGCAGCCCGGTGGTGGCTGGCCTCCGTCCGGAGACCGACCTCTTCTACGATGTCCATCTGATGGTCGAGAGGCCGGACTTCTATGTCCGCGACTTCGTGGGAGCGGGCGCCAACGGCCTCACGATCCAGTACGAGGCCACTCGAGCGCCCCACCGCGCCTTGCGCCGCATCCGGGACGCCGGAGCCAAAGCCGGCATGGCGCTCTGCCCGGCTACACCTCTATCGGTCCTGGATGCTCTGCTGCCCGAGCTGGACCTCGTGCTCATCATGAGTGTGGACCCCGGCTTCGGTGGGCAGTCCTTCATCGAAACCGCTGTGGACCGCCTACGGACCGTACGCGAGATGATCCACGCATCGGGGCACAAGATCCGCCTGGAAGTGGACGGCGGGATCAACGCCCAGACAGCCTCCGGGGTGGTTGCCGCCGGGGCGGATGTGCTGGTGGCCGGGACAGCCATCTTCGGGCACCCCGACGGCCTGGCCGCCGGCATTGCCCAGCTCCGAGCCGCCGGCTGAAGCTCACCACCTCACGGCTCCCATCACCATCACCGTGCGCTCATCGTGCCTGTACTCGATGCGTATGTAGGAGTAGTCGGCCGACACACGGGTCAGGCTCGGCAGGCGCTGCAGGGGTGAGTTGCCGTTGATCAGGTTGCCGATGGCTGTGGGGGCCTGCACCAGGCCCAACAGCGCCGACAGTTCGTCGTCGTAGGACGTACGGATTTCCACGTTGTCTGCGCCCATCCACTCCGCCACCTTCCTCTCCACCGTGTGCCTTGCCGTGAACCAGGACGCCAGGGCCTTCTCGTAGGGAACCAGGGGCGCGAAGACGACGGCAGCGAAGATCGGCAGGTGCAGGCTGGTCGCGCCGTACGCCGAGCCGGCCCTCAGAGCTTGCCGTACCGCTCCCGGCGACCCATCGGTCGTCTCTACCACCGAGTAGGGCAGGCCCACGCCGGCGTGCGACCGGGCGCCACTGGCAGTCAACAGGGGCTTGCCCTCAAGGCCCAGTTCCTCCATCAGAAGCAGCGTGCGGAACGCACTGTCGGGCTGGGTGCGCAAGAGGTACCCATCGACATCCATGGTCTGCACCAGCTTCGTCCCGCTGCCGGTACCGGGATCGGCCAGGATGGCGATACCTCCCTGACGGTGGATGTCGCCGATCGCCGCCTTCATCGTCATGCCACGCTGAACCCGATCCTCGATGAAGAGGCCCAGCAGCGGGCCGGACAGGGTGTAGACCTCCTCGCCGGGGATCACCAGGAAGTCCGGCGGGAGCACGCCCTCAACCTTCAGCCTCTGCGCGACCGTTTCCACCTCTCGCACACCCTCGAGATGATCCAGGTCGGTGACCGCGATCCCGTTCAGGTCGCGTGCAGCGGCTTCCCTCAGGAGCTTCTCGATGTCCACTACAGACTTGTAGGTGCTGGTGGTTGAGACTCTCAGATCGATCGCTACAGCATCCTCGATCTCGGGCGGGATGCCGGTCAGCTGCGCCGGCAGGGCATCCAGTAGGAGAGGTACGACTGAATCGACAAACGCCGCTGAGAGACCGGTCCGCTTCTCGGACAACAACACGCGGAAGGCGCCATCCAACGCCGAGGGACAGCAGCGGTGCCGCCAGTAGTAGACGCCGGCGAGGGCCAGCTTCAGGAGAAGCTCCTCGTCGCTGTCGTGCATCCTCTCAACCTCTTCCCAGGCTACGTTGAAGAAGTTGCGGCCCGCCTCCCCCTGGGCCAGGAACGGTGAGGAGAGAAGCTCGTTACCACAGTGCTGGGCCAGGTTGCGCTCCGGGTACAGCTCCGGCAGGAAGCTTGGGCAGTAGTCGATGTCAGCGCCCCCCTGCTCCGCCAGTGTCGGCGGCCGCGGCACTGCCTTTGCCGCCTCATGAAGCACCCACCCGCGGTCGGGCTCGGCGAACGGGGCCGGTTGCCGGGCCTCAACGGGGAGAGCGGGCGTGAGTGCTTCCTGGAGCGCGCTGGTGGGCTGGGCGTCATCCGGGAACGGGTCGGCCTCCGGGAGACGCAGCTCAACCTGAAGGGGCGGAGGTGGTGGCTCCGGCCACAGGGAGATGGACTCCTCTGCTGTGCACGGCACGTGAGGTACCAGCACAACGAGGGATAGGAGTGCTCCCGTGGTCGTCATCGAATCTGGGTGGCGCGGATCAGAGCGCCTCGGGAGACGCTTGGCGTTGTCTACTGGCCCGCATCATTCAGGACGCACTGCGGCCAGAGCGCCCAACAGGATCGCGGAGGCCGTTACCGACCTGTCTGCGTAGTCCGAGCATGGGGCGACCAGCGCCACAGTGTGCTCAATGGCGCACAGCGACTGCTGAACAGAGTTTTCTGCCGGAAGGGCGCGGGGAACCGGCTCTTCTTCAAAAGAGCGGGTCGCCCGCGACGTTGGTCGTGAATAGGCCGGGCTAGGGGAAGGCGCGGTGAGCCGCCAGGGCTGCGCCGCGCAAGCCCCAGTCCTGACCCCTGACGTTGTACAGATGGCCGATCTGCATCAGATCATCGGCGGACCGGCCGATGATCCCGACGTCGAGCAAGTGCTGGCGCATGATCCCCAGTAGAAGGTCGCCAAGCGCCAAAGCGAAACCGCCGACGAAGTAGAAGTTCCCGATGTTGAGCTGCGACTCGAGCGCAGCGATCGCGCGGGCAAGCGGCTTGAGGGTCCCGTGGAGAATGGAGAGCGCCAGCGGGTCGCCCCGCTTCGCCGCCCGGACAACGGCGATATTCACCTGTTTCTCACGGTCATCGAGGTCCTTGCCTGGCGCCAGGCTGATGCTGGCGATTTTCTTGATGAGTGCCGATGAAGGGGACGCAGGCACCAGGGGGAGCAGGCGATCCGCCTCCGTCTTCGCCCGGTACGCGTTCGCAGCGCCGGAGGCCCCGGCCTCCAGGCAATACAGACCTCCACAGCCGCAGCGCCGTCCGGGAATGATCTCATCGGGCCACAAGATCGGCATGTGCCCGATCTCACCGGCCAGGCCCTCAACGCCCAACTCAACCTCGCCATCGACAACGACCTTGCTGCCGACTCCGGTGCTGACGGTGATGACGACGAAGTTGTCTACCTCGAGGTGAGGGTTCTGACGAGGACCACGCACAATGATGTCGTTGGCGGCGGCCGACATGTCGTTGATGAGCTTGACTCGGTCTTTCAGGCCCAGCTCGCGTTCGAGCATCGCGCGGTACTCGACGTTGGTAACGGTGGGGCCCCAGATGGCAGGCGCCTTCACCTGGACCCCTTCGCGGGACACCGGCCCGGCCATGGAATAGCCCAGACGGTCGACTCCCCACTTGCGGAGCAGGGGCCCCAGCAGCCTGGCCAGGAGCTTGGCCGTGATCTCGGGCAACTCCGCCGGGTCATTGCAGCCGCGGGGCATGGTCTCGAACGTGGGCAGCTCCAACCGCAACCCCTCTGACAGGGCGCTCCTGCGGCCTTTGATCCAGAGCACCGGCCGACCATCCCGGCGGAAAAACCCGACGCGCGGGTTGGTGCCTCCGTGGTCGATCCCGACAGCGGCCTTCTCGCCCGCGATCGAGAGACTCAGTGACTTGGCCGTCTTGGAGTTCAGGAAGAGCGTCTCTCTCGGTTTCCTGGCCACGCCAGATCACGCTCCGCATCGATCGGGTAGAATCTGCGCAAGCAGTCCGTAGACCGCGTCAGGCTGCTCCAACATCACGAAGTGCCCTGCCTGGGGCACCATGGTAAGATGGAGATCCGGGATTCGTCCAAGCCCGGTCCCGAGCACAGCGGCACGCAGACGCCCATGGTCGCCTTCGCCCCGGTCCCCGTACATGCCGTGGACCGGAAGCCCTATGTCGGCCAGATGAGGCCCGGCATCGAAGGCAACGACGGACTCCCAGAGGGATGACGGTAGCTTCCGACGGGTGTCCATCATCTCCCTGACGATGCGTCCCTTCAGGTCGGCCGGGCTGCCCGACCAGAATGACTTGTCGAAGGGTGGCGGCACTCCCAGCCTGGGGAAGGCATCCACCAGCACCAGTCCCGCAAACAGCTCGGGTCTGCGCCGGACGCACGTTAGCCCGATCATTCCCCCCAGGCTGTGCCCGATCAGCCAAACCCCGTGCCGGTCCGTTGCCCCTACCCACCCCAGAACGTGATCGACGCACGCCTCGACACCAAGCGCGGTTCCCGCCGGTACGGGTGCTCCACCGTGACCGGGCAGAGCAATCACCTCGACGTCGATAGCCCCTCCGAGGCGTTCCTCGGCGCCGCACCAGTGTCTCGGAGAGCAGCTATAACCGTGCACGAAGACAGCCAGACGCCTCGCCCGGCCGTCCGGTCGCCCTCCGGGCGAGCCCGGCATGGGCTACTCAACCTCTATCTTCTGGGCCTCCGACGCCTGCCCCAGGGAATCGAGCCACTCGATCCTCTCGTCCAGGAGTGCCCTTACCCCGAGCAGCATTTCCTTGCGCGCGTTCTTGAAGTGCCCTCCCCAGGGGGTGGCGTAGAAACGGTCCACGCGCTGTTTCAGCCAACGGCACGCAGATGGGGCCGGTGGTTTCTCTGACATGGTGCGCCCTCCTCTTCTGCCGCCCGGGACGCTACTTACGTCCTGGCGGGTCAACTCACGCTGGCTGGCCGTTGCCACCTGAACTCAGTGGCTGTCAGCCGACGCCCGTACCCGCGTCGGCCTTGTCGAAGTCGATCGTCAGGGTCCCGTCCTTGACTTGGGCCTTCGTGGCTCGCATTCTTGCTAGCGCCCGTGGCAGCAGCAAGTTCCGTCGGCTACTGCCAATCTCTATGACGAGTTCGTCTCCCCGCTGCACGAGTTCGACGTCCTGACTCGAGGCGAACTGCAGCTCCATCGTCATCCGGCAGACGCCGTCGGTCTCCTCGATCCTCACCGGCGGCTCGGTGCGCAGCGGAGACATGGGGTCTTGGTCGCCGAACAGTTGATCGGCGAACTCCGCGAGGGCCTGCCGACCGATGAGTTCGTGCGGCAGCAGCTTGGCCTCCGTGAGCGGCAACGGACTGAAGTTCTCGCCCAGGTAGGCAAGCCAACGGCGCTGCGAGGCTTTCAGCTCGTCGAGGTACGGGTCGGTCACCTCGTCGGGGAGCACGCGGTTGGCGATGACCTGCTGGACGCACAGGCCATACAGCGAGAACTCGGCATAGGCACGTTTCGTCTCCTCGACCGCCATCTGCTCCGGGATGGTCACCAGGCACACGCCCGTCTGCTCCGGATCGGTGAGCAGTTCGTGCACTGCAAGCACTCGGTGGTACAGGTCCTCGAGCCGAGCGTAGAACCGATCCTGGGGGAGCGGGAAGGGCAGCAGACGGCCGGCCGTCGGCCGCAGGATCTTGACCGCGGCCCGCTCGATGGGGAAGACGCGGCGCATGAACCAGCCGAAGGCCTCAGGCAAGCTGAGCAGCCGCAGCGTGGCGCCCGTGGGGGCGCAATCGACGATCAGGGCATCGTACCGGCCGCTGTCACACAGATCCTGCAGCCGCAGGAGTGTGGAGCCCTCTTCCAGGCCGGGGATCATCGCGATCTCCTCGGCCAAAAGGCTGTCCACGCCCTGGCTGGCCATCAGCGCCCGCATGTAGTCCTGGATCTCGGCCCAGTGGCGGTCGATCTCAGTACCGGGGTCGGTCTCGAGGGCCTCAACGTTCGGGGCGACGGGTACGGGGTCCGGACCGAGCTCCTCCTCGAAGCAGTCCCCGAGGCTGTGGGCGCGATCGGAAGACAAGATGACGGTGCGCCGGCCGGCCTTGCCGGCGGCCAACGCCGCGGCCGCGCTGACGCAGGTCTTCCCCACGCCCCCTTTTCCTGTGTACAGGACAACACGCATCTTGACCCCCAAGAGAACGCCCACGGGCGATTATACCACTGAGAGACCGGTCAGGGAAGCGGCGGGTAGAGGCCCCGGGCGGAGGGCATCCAGAGGGCGATCAGCACGACTGCCAGCAAGGCGAATGCGATCACGATCACCAGGTCAGACACGGCGCAGTGGTCGTGGAAGAAGGGTCGGCCGGAAAGCATGGAGCTCTCGACCAGGGTCAGCCTGGCGGGGTCGGGCTTCATCCTGACGGCCTGCCCACTCAGGCGTATGCCGCTGACGACCAGCATGACAGCCAGGACGGTGCCCGCCACCGTGTACAGCCCGATCCCTCGCGCGGCGACTCCGCCAAACCATGCCCACGGCGCGGCGGCGAGGAATAGCGAGGCTCCCGCCACCCGCCAGAGGCCCGGGAGACGATTGCGCGCGGGCGGGACGGAGGCGAAGCACAGGCCCACCAGCACCGCGGGTGCCGCCGCTGCCAGCACGGCCACCGATGCGGTGCCCCTGTCAAAGGCAGCCATCAGCCAGGCGAGCGAGCACGCCTGGCCGAACGCAACCAGACCGAGCCGAAGGAACGCACAGACCCGCATCTGCGCAATCGTGAGGGCGAGAAGCCCCAACGCGACCCCTGCGACGGCCAGCCGGGGCGACAGCCATTCCTGGCAGAAAGCGGGGGACCTACCAGGGAACGCAAGTACCGTGATGCGGAACAGCGCCGGGAGCGCACCGGCGAGGCAGATGGCGAACAGCGCGGGAACGGCGGGAAGACCGCGCGTCTCCGGGGGGGGAAGGGCCGCCAGCAGCAACGCTGCCACCGGCACAAGGAGCCCGCCGGCGACCCACAGACGCGCCAGCAGCCCGTGAACCGTGGCCGGGTTGAGCGCCCACATCGCTGCCCCGGCCTCTCGGAGACCTGCCGGTGCGCCCAGGTGACGGCACGGAAGTAGCAGCAACCAGGCGACCGCCGGCAGCAGCACGGCCGCGATCACCAACACCGTGCGGCCGGACTTCGCGCGACGCCACGCCTCGACCAGCAGGACGGCGCTCACGGCGAGGCTGCCAACGGCCAGACCCAGAGCGACTAGCTGGAGATTTCCGGCCAGGGCGAACAGCACGTGAGCAGCCCACACCAAGAGCACGGCCGCAAGCTCACTCGCTCGCGAAGGTCGCTGAGGTCCCCGGGAGAACTCGGTGGCGGAGATCGCCAGCACCGTCACCACGGATAGCGCGAGGACCGTGCCCACCGCGTACGGATCGAGCTCGAACACACTCGCCCCGACCATGACGCGGATACCGCCCCGCAGACCCGGCGCCTGCCGAAGCACGACAGCCAGACACGCCTCCAGCAACAGCACGATCCCCGCGACCATGCCTGGGGCCCGGGCCGCCTGCTCCTCCTCCTGATGCCGCCGCCCGATCCCCGAAGCGATGGGGCCCGTCAGCAATACGCACAGAGCGCCGATGAAAGGCAGCACAAGGAGCAGGAGGCCCCCGAGGACAGCAGGATCCAGTCGCATCTACCGGCCTCCGTTGGCTGCTTCCTCGGGGAGGTGGGGAGCAATGGAGAGTAGCGCCTCGACGCGGGTGCGGCGGGACAAGATCTCGGAGGCCAGCTCATACGCGCGCTTGGGATCGATCTCCGCCACGCGCGCCACGACGGCGCAGAGCGGTTCGCTCCGCAGGACCGTGCGCTCGATCCCGTTGGTGATCTGGAGCGCGCGCTCGGCGTCCGTGTCGACCAGGAAGAGGGCGATCCGGCTGCGCGCCAGGTCCGCATAGTACTCGTCGGCGATGTTCCCAGCCTGCGACAACCCGCGATCGACGTCAACCGGCGCCCAGGCGTACGCAGCGGCGGCCCGGGCCTCGTGACCGACATCGTCGTCGGGCAGGGTTCCGGCGACCTCGTTGACGTGCTCGGCAATCTGCGTGGCGATGTCGGGCGCCGAACCTCCGACAGCCAGCGCAAGGTCGCAAAGGGTCATGATCCGCGTCGGGACATCCGGGATGCTCCGCGCCAGCTCGTGGGCCTGAGGCGCCTCGTCGGCGGGAAGCACCAGGACAACATCGCGAAGGGCCTGGCTTCTGGCGGCGGGATCGCCAATCGTGCCGGTGACCTCGACTGCTTGCTGCAGGTCGCGACCGGCGATGAAGCCAGCCAGGTCCGCGAGCGTAAGGTCCCGGCCGGCGCCCTCGGGGAGTTCCTGAGTCGCTGTCAGAGCTTCCTCGAACAGGACGTCAGCCGCTGCCGGGTCAAGCCTGGCGTAGGCCCTGGAGACATCCCTCAGGGCGGCAACGCGGGCGTTGACCTCGGGGACAAGCCTGGCCTGCTCAGCGGCCTCCTGGAGTAGATCGGCAGCCGCGTCGGGAGCCAGGTCAACCCGGGCGGACGCGACCTCGGTGAGAACCAGGCTCACCTGCCCCGGAAAAGCGAGCTCCTCGGCCAGGGCCACGGCTTGCTCGAACAGATCCCCAGCCCACTTCTCGTCAACCTGCTGGATGCGTTGAGCGACGGCCTGCATGGCCAGAGCCTTGGCCAGTTCGGTCGGCACCGTTGACGCTATGAAGCCGGCCTCCGCAAGCGTCTTCTCGGCCTTGGCGCGATCGACTGGCCGCATGGCCAGGGCAACGTCCGCCACCACGACTGCACGCTGGTCGAGGGAAGGTGTCGTGGCAGCGAACTTCAGTGCCTCGTCGAGGACGCCCGAGCGCGTCAACGTGTCGTCGGCAAGAGCCTCCCGGGCCGCCGGGAGCAAGCCGGCGGCAATGGTCAACGCAGAGGCAAGGCCGTAACAGCAACGGCGGGCCCGGGTGTTCGGGATCCCCATCATCAATCCTCGGGTCTCTCCGTTGCCGCGCCGAAGTCGAGCATCACAAAGCCTTCATCATAGGCGGGCGACTCGTCGATGTCCGCGTTCGCTACCCACAGCTTCAAGTCGGTGGCATCGAAGTAGACGGTATGCAGATCACCCGTACCGAGTTCTGAGGTAAGGTCCTCCATGGCCGACTCTACGGTCAGCTTGCCCGCCTGGGCCTTGAGCGCGTCACGGACCTTCTCGTTCCAGTCCGAGTCCATTCCCATCGACATCCAGACAGCGTCGCCGACGGACCCCCAGGGGAGGTTGGCCCGATCGTAGACCTCGCACGTCTCGGGCGAGGTCTGTAGGGCCTTGGCTCCCGGCAGCTTGGCATCCCCGATAAGGTACAGGAATGAGCTGGTGCGCTTCGCCCGGCGGACGACCTCGACGCCCTCCTCCAGCGTCGTGGCCTTGGCGATGACGTCTCGCATGACGAAGGGCATCGGCTCGCCCTGAAGGGTGTGGTGGTCCTTGTCGAAGTCGTCGCCGATCTCACTCATACAGATTCTCTCGGCGTTCATACCCGTGACCATGCCGATGAACCCACACCAGCCGACGTTGACGTAGGCCGGACCTTCGTTGGGATGGTAGACGACGATGGCCGGGTTGTCCTGGATGTGCGCTTCGGTGGCGTAGTCGAGAGCCCGAAGCTGGATGAAGTGCCCCGACGCCGTGAAGTCCCCCCAGGCCGCGAAAAACGTGCAGTCCATCTCCGACAGGTCCGGGATCGCGTGGACCCGCTCGATGTCCCGCAGCGCCACGCCGGCGCCTTCGGCCAGGCCCTCCATCTCCTCGAGGTACTCCTGGGGGACAAAGGGCTCCATCTGGTCCCAGGCCTGGTCGAGCACCGAGACCTCAACTCCCATCCCAGCAGTCATTGCCAGGGTGATCTTGGAGTAGAAGTCCTTGATCTCGTCAGCCAGGAGCTTCCCGTGAGCGTAGCCCATCTCCCGAGGGGTACCCCACACGTGCAGCAGCTTCACCTCGTCCGTGTCTTCACCAAGGGTGGCGACTGTCCCGTTGACGTCCCCTGCAGCCCGCGCCTCCGAGACCGCCGTTGCGACGGGCATCCCTGACAGCATGGACGACGTGACGACTGGCTTTGACCTGGCCGCCAGGCCCAGCCCGATTGCCGCCAGTGCGCCTACCAGCACCACGAGGGTGTACGATAGCAGTTTCGCGCGCTTGAATGTCATGCTCCGCGCCTCCTTCTCAGGCGACCGCTGGGCGGTTCACCGATCGTTGCGGAAAGTCAGGCAGTAGTGGTGATGCACATTGGAGACGAAAGTCGTGGGGTAGCCCCAACACCCCAGACGCTTGTTATCCTGGCACCAGATGGTCTCCTGCACGAGACGCAAGAACTTACGCAGACGCAAAGCAACCTCCCAGGCCAGAGGAGCCATCTCCCCGTCAGGCGGGCGCAAGTTCTGCACGATGATCGTGGCATATGCCTTTGGCTTCAGAGCGCTGGCCACTTGCTCGAAGACGTGGGCGAGAGCGTCGATGTAAGCTCCATAGCCGCTGATGTTGCCCAGGTCTCGCGGGTCATCCGAGTAGACGGGGTCGAGGCCCCGGTCGGCACGCTCCTTGTGGACAGAATCGACGTTGCCTCGTGAGTGGTGCAGCATGTCCCAGTAGGGCGGAGAGGTGAGGCAGTAGTCCACCGGCCCGATGTCCAGTTCGCCAAGGCTGGCTGCATCAGCGCAGATCACCGTCTGTTCGGGGGGCTCGCCGGCGTCCAGCGGAGGCGAGGTCTGCCGGATGCGCTCGCGCGCCGTGGCGCAGTACTCTTCGCTGAGGTCGATCCCGATGCCCCGGCGGCCCGTCTGCAGGCACGCGACCAGCGTTCCGCCACTGCCGACGAACGGATCGAGAACCGTATCGCCCTTCCGGGTGAAGAAGCGTACGAACCGTTCCGGGACCTCGGGGGGGAAGCTTGCGGGGTGCTTCTTAACGCCCGGAGGCATCGACCCCGCACGGCCGTCGCAGACGAACCAACTCCGGGTGGCCTTGACCCACTCCTTCGCGTCAAGGTCGTTCAACCTGCGGGCCTGCCGCCGCGGCGGGGTTCTGCCGGAACTCAAGGTCAATCCTCGTCTGAGGGGGCGCCTCGATCGGGTTGGATGGATCGGAAGTAATCCCGCACCTGTCTCTCGTAGGAGCGCGGGATGTCCTCCCTCGTCAGGGCTTCCTCGGCCTCCTGCGCGTAGGCGTCGTAGACCTCGAAGTAGGGCGCCATCGCGGGCTGTCGATCCGGTGCTCCGCGGACCGGGGTCGATTCGCTGCGGCCGGGGTTCCTCTGGCCGCGGACCTTGACGTCCTCGGTCTGGACGTCGGTGCGTTCGGGGGCGTAGATCGCCTGGTGCTTCTGTTCCCACTTCGGGCGCTGGTCGGGGTCCTGCATCTTCGGCTCGCCCTGGTAGCCTGTCATGGGGTACCCGGGCCCTTCCTCGTTCGTCGTCCCCCGCCCGGCGAATGGTCCGCCGCCGCCGCGTCGCCGTCCTCCCTGCCCCTGTCCTTGCCCCTGTCCTGCCTGGCCTTGGGAGCCCGAACCGGACCCCCCGCCGCCTTGTCAGCCACCGCCCTGCTTCGCTCCGGGGCACGTGCTGCTGCCGCACTGGGGGCAGGTAGAACCCTGGGCCTGGTCCGCCTGCGCCACCTCTTGCTGGCTCTGCTCCAACTCCTGGGCCATCTCCTCCAGCGAGGCACTCTCCGCCGCTTGCTGAGCCGCCTCCGCCGCCTGGGCCGCCGCTCCTTCGAGGCCCTCGGCCGCGGACGCTGTCTTCCCCTGCTCCAGGTCATCCGCCGCCTGACCCAGAGCCGCCGCCATCCCGCTCAGGCCAGCGGCCTCCAGGGCTTCGGACATCTCTCGAAGGTCACGCGCCAGTTTCTCACGCGCCGCAGGCGAGTCGAACTTCCCCTCCTTCAGCTCCTTGGCGAGCTTGCTCAGCCTGGCGGCCAGATCGGCTGGCTTGCGCTCGCGGATGGCCTTGGCGAGGCCCTGGGCCTCACTGGTGGCAAAGGGAACGCTCTTCAGAGCCTGCGCGGCCTTGGCGAACTTGCCCGCGCTGTTGGTCAGGGCGGCCCGCTTCTGGGCCTCGCGCAGCTCGGCGGCCAGCTTTCCGGTCTTCAGAAGCGCCTGCTTCTTGGTGAGTTTGGCCTTCTCCAACTCCTTGGCCAACTGCTCCAGCTTCTTCGCCAGCTCGGCCGGCGTGCGCAGCCCCTGCTTCCGGGCCTCCTCCTCTGCCCGTTTGGCGGCCGTCTTGAGCTTCTTGCCCTGCTCGCGCATCTCCTTGCGCACGGCCACTTCCCCTGGACTGCGTCCCAACGGATATACCGG
>CBFDAZ010000001.1:0-42116 GCA_965602825.1 uncultured bacterium | reverse complement strand
GATCCCGGGCGGCCTTCATGCCGAATATCGGGAGCATCTGGTCCACTAGCTGCCGATGCTGTCCGGTGACGATCACCACCGGCCGAAAGTGCGCGCTGGCACTATCTGACTGCAGCACGCGGTACACCGGCCCGAGCTTGATCGCCTCCGGGCGCGTTCCCAGGACCAGAGCAATTGATCTGACCGACTCCATCGAGGTTTGGCTCCGATGAGCGCCGCAGCCGCGGCTCAGGCAGCCCCGCGCGATGCCAGGTAGAGCGCCAACAAGCTGAACAGCCCCGCAACAACCCAGAGCACGATCACGACCTTGCCCTCGCTCCAACCGCGACCCAGCAGCCGGTGGTGAACGTGCTGTCGGTCCGCGATGTGGACCGGTTTCCCACCCCAAAGGCGCCTTAGGCTGGTGGACACGACATCATAGATGGGCACTCCCAGAACGAGAACCACGGCGCCCATCACCGTCACCGTGGTGGTGGTCTTCAGCGTCCCCGTGACGGCCGTGCACGCCAGGACGAGCCCCAGGAACATCGCCCCCGCATCGCCCATGAAGATGCGCGCGGGCTTGACGTTGTAGCCCAGAAAACCCAACGTGGCACCGGCCAGCGCAGCCCCCATGATGCTGACCTCGGTCCCCCCCATGCCCCGGGCAACGACAGCCAACGTCGTCGCGGCAATCGCCGCGACCCCCGCCGCCAGGCCGTCGAGCCCGTCCAGCCAGTTGAGCGCGTTGATGATGAGTACGATCCACGCAACGGTAGGCAGCAGCGACCAGGCCCCAAAATGCCAGTAGTGGGGCCCATCGGCGCCCCACGGTATCGTCACGCCCGCAACCCGCACGTCTCCCAGCCACCACAACCCACCCGCCAGCGCAACCTGCCCGGCGAGCCGCAGGACGGGCGACAGGCCACGCACGTCGTCGGCGACCGAGATCACCAGCAATACCGAAGACGCGATGAGAAGAGCGATCCCGCTCCGGCTAAGCGGGTGGCCAAGCACCAACAGAGTCACCCAGAAAGCCGCGAAGATCGCGATGCCACCGCACGTGGGTGTGGATCGCGCGTGCGCATGACGCTCGTCCGGATGATCGACCGCCCCGTAACGCTCCGCCAATCGACCAACCAGCGGCGTCAGGATCACAGCCACCACAACTGCCGCAATGGGTGCAGCAATCAGCCTCACGCGTCTGGCGCCTCCTCACTGCCTCCCCACCGTTCCACCTCAATACCCGCCTCTTCCAGCATCTCCATGGCCAGCTCATCGGGATAGTCGCCCTTGTAGACGACCCGTTCGATGGCTGCATTGATGAGCATCTTGGCGCACAGAACGCAGGGCTGGGTGGTGATGTACATCGTGGCCCCCGTCACCTGCACCCCGTGCAAAGCCGCCTGGATGATCGCGTTCTGCTCGGCGTGGAGCCCGCGACACAACTCGTGACGCTGCCCCGACGGCACGCCCATCCGCTCTCGCTGGCATCCCCCTAGCTCAATGCAATGCTTCAGACCCCGCGGGGCGCCGTTGTAGCCTGTCGTGAGGATGCGCTTGTCCCGGACCAGGATAGCCCCGACCTGCCGCCGAAGACATGTCGAGCGCCGGGCCACGAACTCGCAGATGCCCAGGAAGTACTCGTCCCATGACGGCCGGTCCGCACCCGGAGGTGGCTTGTCGCTGCTCATCTCGGCTCAGCCTGTTCGAGAGCTTTGATCTTCCCGCGCCGCCGCTCGTAGCGCTCCCCGGGGTCCACAGCACCCGCCAGGAACGCACGAACGAGGTCTCGAGCCAGCTCCGGGCCAATCGTGCGTCCGCCCAGAGTGACGATGTTCGCTCCGTTGTGCAGCCGCGCCATCCCTGCGGAGTACGTCTCGGACACGTTCGCAGCGTACGCGCCCCGGACCTTGTTGGCGGCAATCGCCATCCCCACCCCAGTTCCGCACACCAGCACCCCCATCTCGGCTTCCCCGGCCACCACTGTCCGCGCAACCGCCGCCGCGAAATCCGGGTGATCGCTGCTCTCCGGCGACGCCGCCCCCAGGTCCAGCACGTCGTGATTGTCCTCGCGCAGCGTCTCGAGAACCGTTTCGCGCAGAGGCCACCCCCCATGATCACACCCGAATGCTACTCGCATGATCTCACTCCCTCACCCGTTGCGCATCGAGCCGCGCCCCACAGGCCAACACCACATCGCGCGGGCACAAGGCCCGCGCGCATCTGTTCGCACCTCCGCGGCATCGGCCCGTGAACCGTCACGTGCGTGCCCGGGATTCCTCTACTGACTGCTTGGGTAAGCGGACGCTGAACGTGGATCCCTCGTCTACGGCACTATCCGCCAACCAGACGTTCCCCTTCTCCCCGTCCGCCGCCTGGTGAGCCTGCGCCAGCGCTCTCACCAGGTATAGACCGATGCCTGTGCCCTTGACGGATCGGTGGTCAACGTCGTCGTCAACCATGTGGAACCGCTCGAAGATCCGCTCGCGATGGCGGTCGGGAACACCGAGGCCGTGGTCGATCACATCCAGTCGAATGGAGTCCGCCTCTTCCTCACCCAGGACCTTGATCTCGCCGCCCTCAGGCGAGTACTTGATCGCGTTGCCGAGCAGGTTATCCAGGAGCTGTTCCAGCTTGTCCTGGTCACACACGATCTCGGGGAACTCATCAGGCATCTCCAGCACCAGGCTGTGCTTATCGCTGTAAGACTGCTGCGCAGAGATGATCCTCTGGCATACCTCGCGCACGTTCACGGCGGCCAGGTGCAGGTCTAGCGAGCGCCCCGACTCGATGCGCGAGATGTTCAGCAGATCGCTGATCAAGCGGGTCAGGCGGTCGCACTGCTGGTCGATGATCTGATAGAACTCGCGACGCGTCTCCTCGTCGAAGTACCCCTCCTCGTCCTCCAGCAGCGTGGCCACGAAGCCCTTGATCGACGTTAGGGGCGTGCGAAGCTCATGGGAGACGGTCGATACGAAGGCCGTCTTCATGCGCTCGACATTCCGGATCTCGGTGATGTCGTTGAAGATGGCGACGACGTTCTGCAGATTCCCGTTGTCGTTGCGCATCAGCGAGGCCTGGGCCTGGTAGATGCGGGGGTCGTTGCTGTCACCCAACGAAATCTCCCGCGCGATCTCCTCCTCGGCCTGAAGCGCCTCCCGCAGGAGCCCGGTGATCCCCCCCTCCTCGATGGCCTCCGCATATGGCTTGCCCATCACATCGGCCGGATCCCGGCTGAGAATGCTCGCCGCGGCCTCGTTGAGCAGCCGCACCTCCCCCTCGCGAGTGACGGCGATCACCGCCACCTTCAGGCTCTGAAGCGTGTCCTCGAGCTCCCCCTTCTCCTCGCTCAGCTTGATGTACAGCTGCGCGTTCGAGATGATCGACCCGCCCTGCTCCCCTAACATCGACAGCAAGCGCATGTCCTCTTCGTTGAACTCCTGGCCGAAGCGCTTGTTGAAGACGTGCATCACGCCGATCGTGCGTTGCTCGACGATCTGGTCCTCCTCGTCTCGCTTCTTCACGATGAGCGGCACACACACACCGTTACGCACGCTCAGGAAAGCCACGTAGTCCTTTATTGTGCGCTCGTCCCGGACCGCATCGTTGAACACCCTGGCCGAGCCCTCGCGGAAGACGAGACCCGTGACCCCCTGAGTGGCCTTCACGCGGAAAAACTTGGCCTGCTCCGCAGTCAAACCCAACGCCGGCGGGAGAACCGTCAACTCGCCGTCCTCGGGCGAGTACAGCATGATCACGCACTTCTCGGCCTGGCTGATCATCGCCACCTTGCGGACGAAGCGCTGGAGCGTCTCATGCAGTTTCGGCTTGGTCACAATGACCTGCGGCATCTCCGCCATCGTGGTGGCGGTGCTCAACTGAGCCTCCATCGCCTTGATCTTGCGCTGGAGTTCCGCCACCACGATCTTGTAACGCTCCAGGTCCTTGCGCATGTCGCTGGGCATGTCGCTGTCCGCCGGCTGCTTCGTGTCGTCTGACATAGCGCCGAATCGGCCTCCCACAGTCGCATCGGCGCGTCGCTCAACGCGTCGCGCCCAGCAGCGGCCGCTACTGCGACTGCTTGTCGGTCTTCCGGCCCGAGGCACCTGCCTGAGCCGCCTCGGGCCGGGAAGTTCAATGCTTCTCGCTCGTCACTCGCTGGGACTGGGTGGGGTGTAGGTCGAAGCCGCGGCACGAGCGGGGCGTGCCTCGTGCAGCGGTCATGCTACCCCGGTCCCCAAACCTCTGTCCGGTCCATCTCCTGGAGCAGTCTCGCGCTTTCGCGAGCAGCATCATCGAGGAGATCCCCATCGAGCCACCAGTAATTCTCCGGCCTCGCGGTGATCGCCTCCACAAGCCACGCATCTTCGTGCTCTCGGAACATGTACTCCAGCGTCGCCTGCTCGCGCTGTTCGCCCTCGAGACGGAAGGAATGCTCCCCTACCGCCCACACCAGACCCGGCTCTATCTCCTCGATCTGGACGAATCTGAACTCGCTGTCAACCTGCGCGTCAATGGCCTCCAGCAGAATGTCCAGCAGGACCGGGGCCGCCAGAACCCAGGGCTCGCGCTGCTCCCAATCGTGCCGCACGGCAACCGCAGCGCCGGGGGTCAGGTGCGCCTGGAGCAACTCAATGTCCCCCGTCGTCCACGCGATCGCGATGTCGGCCAGCGCGGTGTGGAGTGCCGACTCCATCCACGGTGCGCTCTCATAGTACGGCGTCCGGTCCCGTGGCGTCAGGTCCTCGTAGTAGTGGTAGTAGTGGTACGTGTGATGCACGTGCCGGCCGCTTCTCGGCCACCAGTAGTTCCCATGCCACCACGGGTCGTACCAATCCGGACCCCAGCCGCCGTAGACATAGTTGTAGCGGGGCACGGCCCGGTAGTAGTAATGATGGTAGCGGAACCGGTGGCGCCGCGGCCGGCCGTCCCACGTCCGGCGACTGACCCTCGGCGGGCTGCCGCGTGGCGGCCGCCAGTTCCTGGACGGGCCCGAGATGTCGCCCTTGTGCGGGAACGGCTGTGCGTACTGCCCGCCGGGCCGGCTGTAGCCCCTCGGTGGGTTAGGCGCCTTGTCCCTCGCCGGCGCCGGCTTCGGCATGTTGTCCGTGCCGGGCAACGACCGTGGACGACCGGGCTGGCCCGGTCGGACGTCCGGCCTCGCGACGTCAGCGCCTCCCCGGTGCTTCGAAGGTTCGCTGCCCTGGGTCGGGCCGCGCGTCGGGAAGGGCTTGGCGTAGCTCGGGTCGGGACGCTTCTCCGAGAGTGCCGCCGGGGATCGGCCAGGCCCTCCGGGCGTCCCGCCCCGGATGGTCGGAGCCGGATCCCGCTGCGGCGATGGCTTCGACTGAGTAGCCCCAACGCTTCGCTGCGGGAACGGCTTCGAATATGTGGGCGGCGTTCGCTCCGATCGCCCCGGTGCCCCGACCGATGGGCTGACCTTGGCCGGCTGCGACCCGCCTGACGACGGTGCTCTGATACCTACCGACGGCTCGCGCGTCCGCGTCGGAGAGACGGGGTCGCGACGCGGGAACGGCTTGCTGAAGCTTGGACTCCCGGACGACATCGGCCGGCTCGACGTCGACGGGCTGCGCACCGCCGTGCCGGGCCTGCCGCCGGACGGCCGCGCCCGACTGGGCGGGCTGTAGGTGGTGGGCGCCCGTCGGGGTGTTGTGCTCCCGGAGGACGCCGATCCCCCGGACGACCGGCCCCGGCTCGGGAAGGGCGTCGCATAGCCCCGCGAAGCCCCACTCAAGCTTGAGCTCTTGCCGGGGAATGAACTCCCCTGTCGCCGTGAGCGACCTGCTGACGAGGAGTTGGTGCGGCGCGGGGATGAAGACGACGCAGAACTCTTCCCGCCGGACCGGGAGTTGTCGCTCTTCGACGACTCAACCTTCTTCGACCCTCCGCCGCCCCCACCCTTACCCTTGCCACCCTTCGCTGCAGTGGGTGCAGCCAGAGCCAGTCCCAGGACGAGAACGGCCACGATGACAAATAGGCGATTCCGATGAGGCGCCAATCTAGTGATAGCCCATCGAGTAGTCATTCGGTACACTCCCTTCTTCCCGTTTTTGGCCTTCGGGCAGCAAGGCACAAGCCTTGCCTCGGGGAGCCCGCCGGAACTCAGTGTCCGGGAACGGGAGTGTCACCTTATCAGTCCGACCGAGCCCTTAATCGCGAGGTCAGCCGCATTCACTTGCGACGCCTCTTCTTCCGCTTGGCACCACGGTTTCTTCGAAGCTCCACCAGCCGCTGTTCGCTGTGCTTCATGAACGCAGCAAGTCGGTCCTCAAAAGACGCTGGACCCCTCTTTGGCCCCGATCCCCCGCTGGGAGACGGACTGACCGGTCGTATAGGTTCTCGCGCCTCCGCCTGCTTCGCTGATAGCTGAAGCCGGCCCTTGTCGTCCGTCCCAAGCACCTTGACCTTTACCGCGTCGCCCTCCTCGAAGTAATCAGCCACATCTCTGACGTACTGGTCCGCGATCTCAGAGATGTGCACCAGACCCGACCGGCCTTCTGGCAACTCGACAATAATCCCGAATCGAACCAGCTTCGCGACCTTGCCCTCCACGACATCGCCGGGCGCCAATGGCATACGAAGTAAACGCCCCCCGCCAGCCTTCACGGCTGAGGATGCAGGACAGTGCTTGACGACGGCAGAACCCGCCGCAGCCGCATTATATAGTATGCCCACTGGGGTGTCAAGCTACACAAGAAGTGGCGCCACGGCGCTCCCCCGCTCGGCTCAAAGGCCATGCGCGGCCCAGTCAGCGTGAGCCGCACTACTCGGTGCCCGTCCCCCCTGTCGGTGGCTCCAAGGCGCCTTCGTGGTACTTCTTCAGGTCGATCAAACAATTTTCGAATCTCATGGATATACCCTTGAGAAGATCGATCTTCTCCGAAAGGCGGAAGACCCCGAATTCGCCCAGCTCGACGTAGCGATCGGAGTCGTAGTTCGACAGCACCATCAGCCGCACGTACTTGGCTTCGGTAGGCGGGAAATGGAACAGCTGCGGCGCCGGCTCCAGCGGAAGCTGCCAGCGTCCCAGGGCCTTCCACGGTCCGTCGGCGGTTTCGACTGAGGCCGCAATCTCCACCTCGCGCGCGCCCCGCATCATTCCCCACGGATCCCTCGTCGTCGGATCGGCGATGGCCGCATCGATGATGCTGCCCTTGGGCCCGGGCACCTCGAACACGATCACCTCGGGATGGTCCGGCAACGGTGGCGCGTTGGAGGACCAACCAAACGACTTGTGAGTGGGCTGCTCGTCGGGCCTGGCGATGAGCCCGTCAATCAGGTTCGCTGCCCGCCACGTCTCCAGCGGCCTCCCATCCTCACCCTCGGCCTCACTTGAGAACTGCACCACGCGGCCGCCGTTCGCGGCGGCGATGACGCTGTCCTCATACGGCGGGATCTCGGTCGCCAGCGCCACCGTCTGGCTGGCACGACCCATCCCGAACCTCTTCAGACGCTCAAACTGCTCCTCCAGGCCGGCGATTATCCGCGTTAGCTCGTCCTCGCCGACTAACGCCTCGAAGACCTCAAACTCCCCCAGGCTCACTCGCGAGTCGGAGCCGTGATTGGATGTGATCAGCAGGCGGAGGTACTTCGCCCGGACCGGCGCACTGAACACGAACTTCTGCGGCCGCGGAACGTTCATCAACTCGAAACTGTCAACCGGCTGCCACGGGCCATCCTCCGCGGTGATCGACACCTGGATCTTGAAGTTCCTCACCCACCGGCCGATGATCTGCAGGTCATGAGTCCGGGGATCAAGCTGTACAGCCCCGACCAGACGCGGTTTCTCCTGGGCGAACGCAACTACCACCCACTCGGGGTTCCTCCGCGTAGGCGGCCGAACCGAAGCCCACCCGTAGGAGTTGGCGGGCACCATCTCGCCCTCGACCCGCAGTCCGTCAATCAGGTTCTCCTTCCGCCACTCGGGCTTTACCCGCCCCCGGTCGTGAGCCTCACTCGAGGCGGCGACGACTTGCCCGCCATTCTCGGCTGCAGCGATGCTGACGGCTCCGTGCGTAACCTCCGCCTCCGTAAGCGGCACGAGGCTCACGGCACAGGCCACGCCCGAAGCCAAGGCCAGCCAGCGCTTCGTTAACCGGGTACCGTTCATTCCTATGATCTCCTGCGTGGATCGGATCGCCGGGCCCCTGCGGACCGTGTCCCGGAGTTGTTCGTCGGCGCCACGACCTCACGGCCCGGGCTCCCCCGATGGCGGAGCCCACGTCGCAACCAGAGTCCCGTCCCGGTACACCTCGATCGTGGGAGGCCCGGTCGTCGTTACCGACTTGCGTATCACATCCATCGGATCATGCGCGCCCTGATACGCCACGTCCCTGGTCTGTCGTTCGTCTCGCACAACGATCTCGATCGACTGTCCCGGTGTCTTGCCTTGCACCCAGACCCGAACCGTGAAGCGCCGTTTCGCGGCGTCGTCCGGAGCATACTCCAGGTCCTCCTGTACCTCGACTAGCGGATCGCTAATCTCCTCCTCGTCCTCGTCTATCGGGCCTGCTTCGGACGGCTCCTCCGGCGGCTCGTCGCTCTCGACCGCCGGCGGCTCGGGGCCTCGACTGACCACGAGATCAACCTCCTGCCCCTCGGCGACCTCGGTTCCCGCCTCGACGCTTTGCTCGATCACCACTCCCGCCGCAGCCTCGTCGTCGAATACCTCCTCCGCGCCCCCAACCTGCAGCCCGATTGCGCGCAGATTCGCCTCCGCGTCCGCCAACTGCAAACCAACCACCTTGATGACCTTGACCACCTTCTGCTGGGGTGACTCGGCGGACACCAGGACCAGGTCAACATCCGACCCCTTCGGCACGCGAGCACCCGCTTCCGGCCGTTGCTCCACCACCGTCCCGGCCGGCGCGTCTGCCACCTCTCGGTCCGTCACACGCCCCAGCACCAGGCCCGCTTCCTCCAGCGACAACCGCGCCTGTTCGCGCGACAGCCCCGTCACACCAGGCACGAGCACGTAGGCCGCGCCCTGACCACCATAGAAGACGTACTTGAATAGCAGAACCAACGCCACCAGGACCACGACCCCGGCCAGGAACCCGAAGACGCCCCACACCCAGTTCGTACCGGATGTCGGCGCTGGGGCGACTGCCGGCTGCCGAGGGCCGGGCGGCACCTCGCGCAGCGGAGTTGACGAGACCGCCTGCGGTGGTTGCGACAGAACCAGCGTCTGGGTGGCCTCCGTACTCGACACGGCGTCCGCGCGGACCGGCGCTCCCGCCGCCACACGCCGGAGGTCACCCAGCATCTCCCCGGCCGACTGGTACCTCTGGTTCCGATCTTGTGCCATCGCGCGCAGCACGACGTGCTCCGCAGCCGGGGGCATGCTCGGGTTGAACGAACGGGGCGCCGGCGGCGGGCCGCCAAGCTTCTTGGAGATCACGGCCTCCGCTGTCTCGCCCTGGAACGGCGTCCGTCCGGTCAGGCACTCGTACATGACGACCCCGAGCGAGTACAGGTCCGATTGCGGCGTGGGCGCATTCCCATGCACCTCTTCGGGCGACAGGTAGTGCGCCGAGCCCAGCAGCGACGACTGCGTGGACCCCTCCCCGGCGGCCGCCGCAATCCCGAAGTCCGCCAGCTTCGCTCGGCCATCAGCCGTGAACAGGATGTTATGCGGCTTCACGTCCCGATGGATCAGACCATGCTGGTGGGCATACCCGAGCGCCTCACACGCCTGCATCGACACCTCGGCCGCCTTGTGGGCCGGCAGCGGCGCATACTCGCGAATCACTGTCTTCAGGTCCGGCTCCGGCAGGTACTCCATCACGAGGAAGTGAAAGCCGTTCTCCTCGCCTGTGTCGTAGATCTGGACGATATTGGGGTGGGACAGGCGGGCTGCGGCCTGTGCCTCCGCCCGGAACCGGGCTACGATCTCCTCGTCCGCCGCGAACTCCGGCCGCAGGATCTTGACCGCGACCGGGCGCTCCAGCGAGCGATCGAAGGCCCGGTACACCGTCGCCATACCGCCGCGCCCCAGCTCCTCCTCGATCCTGTAGCGCCCCGCAATGAGGGTTCCCTTCATGAATCCGGCTCCCCTGATGCTGCCTTACGTTCATCCCAGCGCCCGAGGTGCCCTCTCTACTTCAACAACTCCGCGATGATGTCCCGCGCGATGGGCGCCGCCACCGACCCACCACTTCCCCCATGCTCAACAACCACCGCAACCGCGACCCGCGGCGCGTTGGCCGGTCCGAACCCGACGAACCACGCATGCGCCGCACCCTCCGGGTTCTCAGCCGATCCCGTCTTGCCGGCCACACCCACCGTCGGTAGTCGTGCCCTCCTCCCCGTGCCCGATTCAACCGCCGCCTCCATCATCCCTGCCAGCAGCCCTGCCGTGGACGATCGCAGTGCCCGTGTCTGCTCCACCGGCTGCAGATGCTCGACCGCTTGCCCATCGGGAGCTAGGACAGCCTTGACAAGCTGCGGTTCCATCAACGCCCCACCATTCGCCACCGCAGACGCGAGTTGCGCGGCCCCGAACGGCGTGACCAGCAGCTTCCCCTGGCCGATGGCCAGACTGGCCGCGACCGCCGGGCCACCGCCATCCCCGGCCGTGATCCGGCCCGCCGCCATGCTCTCGGCGCGCAGCCGCAAGTGGGGCTTCCCAAACACCCCCATGCCCTGCGCGTAACCGACCAGGGCCTCCGCGCCGACGGCCTCACCGAGTTGAGCGAAGTACACGTTGCACGACTGCGCCACAGCCCCGCTCATCTGCAGCTCGCCGTGGCCCGTTTCCTTCCAGCACGCCAGCTCGTACCCGTCCACATCGACCCGGCCCCCGCACCTGTACTCGGTATCGACCGCCGCCGCACCTGTCTCCAGCGCCGCCGCAGCAGTCACCAGCTTGAACACCGAGCCCGGAGGGTAGAGCCCCTGCAGCGCCCGGTTCAGCTCGGGCGAATCCGGATCCGTCGTGAACAGGTCCCAGGCTTCCTCGGTCTGAGTGACCTCCTTGGGGTCGTAGGTGGGCGCGCTGGCCAGTACGAGAACCTCGCCGGTCTGGGGATTCAGGGCCACCACGGCACCCTTCCTCCCGGCCAGACGTCGTCGGGCGACTCGCTGCCCATCGGCATCAATGGTCAGCTCAACATCATTGCCCACACGCTGGACCCCCACCAGCGACGCCACCGGGTTCTCATACTGATCCGTCCCCAGTAACGCCGATCTGAGGGCAGTCTGTAGGGCGCTCTGCGGGCCATAGCCCGTAAGATGGCAGAACGTGCGGGGAGAGGGGTACGACCGCTCCCACTGCCCGCGCTGAGACTCCTCGCGCGCGAGAATCACCTCGCCGTCTCGCGACAGGATCCTGCCCGGTTTCGTTGTACGCATCCGAGCCTCGGCACGCTTGTTCAGCGGGTGCGCCTTCAGCTCGCCCCCGCGCACCACGGCCCAGTACCCCAGGTAGAAGGGCACCGCGCAGAAGGCCACCAGCGCGGCCATGGCCAGATGCCTGATGCGAACTGACAGCTCGGCCTGCTCCAAGTCATCCCCCGGCTCGATAGCGACGAATTACGCAGGTGTCCGCCGGAGCAGCTCGCCTGTCTCGTCGTCGGGCTCGCCGAGTTGCTCCTCCGTACCATCCTGATCCAGGCAATCCCGCGAGATGCAGAGCAGGATGCCGATCGCGATGAAGTTCACCAGCACTGATGTTCCGCCATAGCTCACGAACGGAAAGGTGATCCCGGTAAGGGGGATCAGCTTGCTGACGCCACCAACGATGACCAGGGACTGCAGCGCGAAGGTCGTGGACAGCGCCGCCGCCAGCAGCGCCCCAAAGCGGTCGCGCGCACGCCAGGCAATCGCGAAGCCCCGGTACGCGATCATCGCGGCCAACAGCAGTATCACGATCACCCCCGCCAGCCCCGTCTCCTCCCCGAAGACCGACAGGATCAGGTCGGTGTGAGCCGCCGGCAGATACTCAGGATTGGGGAGCCCTCGGCCAATACCCGTTCCGAGCACACCACCCTCACCAAAACAGAACAGCGATTGGGCAATCTGCCAGCCGCTTCCGCTGGCGTCGGCCCACGGGTTCAGCCAGGCCACCACACGCCGGTGGACGTGAGGGAAGACCTGGTCGGCGATCATGCCACCAGCAACGAACAGCAAGGCGCCCAACACCACGTAGGTCTTGCGCCCCGTCGCCAGGTACAGCATCGCCAGGAACACGCCGAAGATCAGCACCGCGGCTCCCAGGTCTCGCTGCCCCACAAAGACCGCGAGCGACAGCAACACGAACACCAACAGGGGTGCCGTGTGACGCATCTCAGGCACCGAAACACCCAGGAAGCGTGGCCCCGACGCCACCAGCATGTCCCCCTTGGCCGCGATGTAGCCCGCCAGGAAGACGCAGATCAGCAACTTGGCCAACTCCGTCGGCTGGAACGTCAGCACCCCGGGAACCCCCAGCCACAGGCGGGCGCCCCGGCCAAGGTCATGTCCCCACAGCATCGTCACCACGATCAGGGCAACCGCTGCGACACCGCACAGGTACTTGTACCGGGCCAAACGCCGCACATCCTGCACCAACCCATAAGTCGCTACCATAGCCAGCGTTCCTACAAGCAGCCACCAGGTCTGCCGGCTACCGGCAGCGCTGCCACCGGTGAGTTCCAGCCGCCAGAGCATCACCAGCCCTATCGTGCCCAGGCCCGCGACGGCAGGCAGCAGCACGTGGTCGCGTACCGGCGAGACCCGGTCCAGAACGAAGATCGACAGGATGATCACGCCCGGCACCAATACCAGCCGGGAGGCGTGGTAGAGGGACAGCCCGAGCGTTCCGCACACCTGCAGCGCTCCGGCCGCCCCGATCAGGGCCACGACACACAACAGCAATAGCTCGGACCGACGACTTGCGCTAATCGCCAACCTCCCCGCAAAGGGTCCTGCAAGCGCCGGCGCCCTCCGCCGCCCCGCGTGTCATCTCTCCACACTGCGTTGACTGGGGGTCTTGTACGCCTCGGCCTACCTGCCGCCGCACCCAAAGGTCGGCTCCGCCCCTACGCAAGCCACGGCAGCCGACCCTCAATCCGCATCGCCATCCTCCACCGACAGGCTGACCGAGATCTGCTGCGCACTGAACCGAAGCACGGTTGTCCCGACAGTGATCCGGTCCCCATCGTTCAGCGGCGCCTCATCCTCGATACGCTCACCGTTCACGTAAGTGCCGTTGGTGGATCCCCGGTCGCGAAGCCGGATGGTCCCATCCCTCACAAAGAGCAGCGCGTGGTTGTTCGACACGTGCTTGTCGGTCGGGAGCGCGAGGGAGTTATGGGGTCCCCGCCCGATCGTGGTGACCGCGGTCACCGTGAAGGCCATCCCGACCGGCAGTTGCCCCGGGTCTGCGCTCTCCACCACAATCAGCCGCGGCGGGAGAGGCTGCGCCGGGATTCGCGGCTCCGGGCGCTCCTCGGCAGGAGCGACGGGGGCTCCCGGCACGGCCACCGCCGGCCTGGGCCCTCCGCGATGCATCGGCAGCACGGCAGGCTGCACTTCGGCCCGCATCTCGGCCAACAGCGCGCGAAGGACCAGCAGCACGAAGAGGTACAGCAGGCCCAGGAAGGCGTATCGCCCTACACTCAACACGATCTCGGCCGTTGACACACAATCACCGTCGCCTTTCCCTCGCCGCACCGGCAAGCAGCTTCTGCCCGACCGCCCGCCTCTGCTCGGCCGCGGCTGTTGCTCACTCCGGTACGCGGTCGCTGTCCAACGCTACGCCCAGCACCCTCTCGCCGATCATCAGGGCATCGCTCGGCTCGATCGGCCCTCTGTCCACTCGGTCGCCGTTCACAATGGTCCCGTTCTTGCTCTCCAGGTCAACGACCGCGAAGTGATTCCGATCCCAGATGACCTGCGCATGACGCCGGGAAACGCCCTTCCCCTGCAGGACCAGGTCGCACTCGGTCCCCCGCCCGATCGTCGCCGGCAGGCTGAGCCGATGGGACCTGCCCTCAGCATCCAACTCCGACAGCACACACACTGGCTGTGCTTCGGTTACCTGCACCCGAATGTCGAACCGCCCCTCCCCGATCCCTTCCCGGGGGGCGATCTGGACCATCGGCACGCAGCCGAGAGCGTAGCCCATCTCCCTGAGCCTCTTCCACAGCGCACGGCTGTACCGCTCCTGGAGCGCCTCGATGATATCCACCAGACGCCCGTGATCGTCGAGCCCGATGTTTACCTGGTAGGCATTGGGCGCCTCGCTACTCGCGCCCCTCGACTTGCTCTCCTCCACGGCCACATTACAGAGCTCCTGGCCGATGGCGACCAGGTCCAGCCGCCCGCCGAAGATCCGCTCGGCGCCACCTTCCGCGAGCGTTTCGAGAGCTTTCTCAAGGCGACGAAGTAGCGCCATGCTGAGCCCAGTACGCGGCCGTGTGGTGCAGCGGTCCGGCACAGGCTGCGCATCGGCCAACAGCACCACGGGTGGTCTTGGGGCAGCACCGCCGTCTGGCCCAGCGATTATATCAACTCACCCTCCCAGTGTCACTAGCGCCCAGAGGCCACGCTGAGGCTCCCATCGCTCTGAACCTCGTCGTGACACCCCTGAGCGCCTGCGCCGCTCGCCCGTCCCAACTTGACACGGGACGGACAGGCGCATAGAATCGCCCCGCTACCGACAATCCCGCGCCGGAACCAGGAGGCGTTGGCCTATGACGCGCCGCCTTCCACGGTGTTGCAGGCCTTTCGCCGGCTCCTCCGTCATCCGCGTCCTGACTGGAGCGGCCTTCCTCTGCCTCATCTCGCCCACGTTAGCCCAGGAAGCGGGCATTCGAGGCGACACCCGTATGGGGCCTGCCGTCGGTATGGACGTGGCAGGCTACGCTCTGGCCCCGGGCGATGTCGTGAAGGTAAGCGTCTACCGTGAGCCCGACCTCTCCGCCTCCTACATGATAAGCCAGACCGGCACCATCAGCATGCACTTCGCGGAGCGTATCCAGGCCGCCGGCCTGACCCTGGACCAGCTCCGTGACGCGATCGTCGATCAGTTGCGGGTCTACATCAAGCGGCCCGTCGTACAGGTCCAGATCGACACCGACAACTCCGTCCGGCGCGTCTACGTCGGGGGCCACATCCAGACTCCCGGCCAGGTGGCCGTCCCGTTCGGCGGAACGGTCGCCGAAGCCGTGATCTCGGCCGGTATCACGCCCTCCTCCGACCTGTCTGCCGTGCGGCTGAACCGTCCCGGCGAAGCATCCATCGCCGTGGACCTCGGCGGCCTGCAGGGCGAGGGGACCATTGACCGCACTCACACCGTCCGGGACGGAGACGTCGTCTATGTCCCACGGCACGAGGCGGAGTTCTCCGTATTGGGCATGGTGGCCAACCCGGGCTCCTACCCGATTGCGCCTGACCAGGCCGACCGGGTCACTGTCCTGCGAGCGCTCAATGAGGCCGGGGGCTACACCCAGGGCGCTGATCTCTCCGGTGCTCTGCTGCTCCGAGCCGACGGCTCCTCCGAGAAGGTGAACCTGCGCGCGCTGTTGCTCGACGGTGACATGACGCAGAACCGCCCCATCCGCAGCCAGGACCTGCTGGTGGTCCGCGAGGCGGGACAGATCACCGTCGCGGGTGAGGTCGGCCAACCGGGCGTGTTCCAGGTTGCGCAGCCGATCGGCGTCCTGGAGGCCATCGCGAGATCCTCCGGCTTCACCCCCAACGCCGATCTCAAGCGCGCCTCCATCCTCGGCGACCAGGGCAGCAGGAGCATTGATCTGGAAGGGCTCTGGTGGAGGGGCGATACCAGCCAGAACGTGCAGATCGCGCCGGGCGAGACCCTTCTGGTGCCCGAGCGCGATCCGGAGGAAGTGCTCGTGGTTGGGGCGCTCCAGACTCCCGGGACCGTCGACCTGCGCGCGGCAAGGGATCGTACCGTGCTTCGCGTCGTGCAGGCGGCCCAACCCACGGTCCTCGCCGACCTTTCCAGGATCACGATCCACCGCCTGGCTGCCGAAGGCCCGTTGGTGGCCGACGTACGAGCCGCGATGGAGCAGGGCAACATGGAGGGCAATGTCGCTCTGCAGGCCGGAGACATCGTCTTCGTGCCCGAACTGAAGAAGGTCTACGCCATCGGCGCGTTCATGACGGCCGGGGTGTATCCACTCACCCCCGACCTGACCCTCACGGAGCTCATTGCCCAGGCCGGCAGCTTCCGCCCCGATGCCCTGCCCTCGAAGATGCGGCTCATCAGGCCGGCCACAGAGGCCGCGGAGGTGACCCAGATCGACTTCCGCCGCATCGAGAACGGCGTGGATACCGAGGCCTACTTCCTGCAGGAGGGTGACGTGGTCTTCGTCCCCTCCAAGGGCAAGGGAGGTCTGAGTTGGGCCTCAATCCGGGACGCGATCTGGGCGTCCGTCGGCCTGCTCAGGGTCTTCTAACCGGAATCCGCGATTCTCGACCGCATCTTGGGGACCAACGCGCGACATGAGCAACACCAGATGAACGTATAGGCGGCGGGCGCGGGGTAGGCGCGCCCCGGACCGTCGGCGTCGCCCCTTCGAGTGGCTGCGTTACTGCTCGGGGGTGCCACGGGTGAGTTGCTCGAGCGCTTTCGAGGCAAGCGTGCGCGATCCGCTCTCCTCCGGCGCAAGCTCAAGCACCTTGCGGTAGACCTCGATCGCTTCGTCCTTCTTCCCGGTACCGAGTAGTCGGTTCGCATGCATGCACTGGGCCATCGCCCACTCTACGGTACCCTCGGGGAGAGCCGAGGCCGCCTCGGAGGCTATCCGATCCGCATCCTCCAACTTGCCCATGCGGTGGTAGAGCTGGATAAGGGGAAGGCGGATGTGCCAGGCCTGCAAGGGGTCCGCGTTTGGGTACCGGTCAAGGAATGACTGGTGCACCTCTGCCGCGGCCTCCATGGCCGGGGGAGAAGGCCGAGGCCGCTCGTAGTCAACCTGCGAGGACAGGCACTCGGCCAGTCTGACGTGCGCGAACTGGGCCTCCTCAGCATCGGAAAAGTGCTTGATGAGGTGCTGATACGGGACGGCCGCCGCGAGGTACCGCTCGCGCCATGGGTTCACGGGGCGGTGGTAAGCTCGGCGGCCAATCCGCATAAGCTCATCCACCGCGGCCTCCTCGTCAAGCCGCTCCCGGACGAGTTCACACACGAGATTCAGCAGGTCGCAGGTTACAGGGATCTTGCCGAGCCGCAGCAAGGCGTACGCTTCACACTGAAGGTAGCGGACAACTGAGAGCGGATCGTCGAGTGCCGCGAACGCATCCCTCGCAGCGGCCAGCGAAGTGTCCGCTGACGGATCGTCGAGGGCCTTCTGGCACTGGCCAATGGCCCAGCAGGCGAACGCCTTCTCCTTCGTTGGGGCCTCAATCTCTGCGTGAGGCTGGAGAGCCGCGATGACCTGGCGTAGTTGCGCTGAAGTCTCCTCGGCCAGTGCGTCAGCATGGTCCCACACATCCAAGGGCAAGGCGCGCCACTCAGCCATGGCTGCAGCCATCTCTTCGCTTCCGTACGGGTTCCCCTGCAGGAACGCGTATTCGTCCTGGTAGCAGCGCGTCTCCGCGAAGACGCGCTTCTCCATCAGACCGAGAGCAGCGTCGGCGGTCATTCGCACACGGAAGACGATCGCCTCATCCCTCACGCCGTCGAGGTCGTCAACGTACGGCTCGGCGTACTTGTCGGTGCACGCCTGCAGGAGGGCCTGCTCGACCTCCTCGCCTGGGAAGTGCCAGAGCTGGTCGGCGCATATGGCACGGACCTCCTGCTCCGGGTGCTTGATGAGAGCGCCGCAAAGCGGGCGAGCGAGGGCTGGCTGGGACGTCTCCTGCGCTAGCCTGGATAGACCGCGCGCAGCGGCGAGGGCGACTTCCTTGGCGGGGTCGAGGGCGAGCGCCTGCTTGATTGGTTCCGGGTCGGCGAACCTGCCCTGGCCGCCGAGAGCCCCGACGACAGCGGCTCGCACATCATTCGGCGTCTCTCCGTTGAGCGTCTCTAGCAGTGCGTCGGCGATCTCCTGGCTCTGGTAATGAGACAGCGCGTGAGCCGCCTGGCGCCGCTTGTAGTCGGTTACCGCATTGCTCAGGGCGTTGATCGCTACGTCAGTGAGCCCCTCAAGCAGGCCGCGAGTGCCCAGCGTGTGCATGAGGTTGGCGATGTCGTACTCAATCTCTCTCGCCGCGCTGCGGGCAGCCCGGGCCGCGGTCTCCTCGGGTTTGCCGTCACCCCGAACGCGCTCCGCGGTGTCCTGCATGATCCGCGCCTGATCGGCCTCCAAGCGGAGAAGCAACTCCTGAAGCTCCTCCTTCGGGGCATCGTCCCGAAGTGCGAGAACCGTAGCCGCCGCGAGGACGACTTCGTCCTCCTCATCCTCAAGCGCCTCAATGAGGGCCGCTCGCGTCTCCTCGTCAGGGAAATGGTGGAGGCCGAGAGCGCCGCCTTCTCGGTGCCCTGGGGCGGTTGATCCCCGGAGGAGCCGTAGCAAGAGGCTTCGAGCCTCGGGCAGCCCTGTCCTGCCGAGCAGGAAGCACGCGTGCCGCACGCCGCTGCGGTGACCCCTAGCTTCCACCGTCGCGAGAGCGTCCCGTATGGCGTCGACGAGTTCGCCGGCTTGTCCTCCCTCGGCGACGACCCGGAGCTTCGCCAGCGCCCGTGAGCGTATCTCCCGGTCCGCGTTCAGCAACGCGAGGGCCTGGCCGTTGAGATCGTCTGGAAGCCTGGCTTCCGGTGAAGGTGCCTCAGACTCGGGCTTCGCCGGCTTCCAGATATCGGGCGGGAAGCGGCGCTTCCGTTCCGCGCCCAGGAACCACATGGGTGGGCAGTGCGGGTCGGGGTGGTCCTGCACTTTGCGCGCGATGATGGCGACACTGTGGCCATCAGTCCACCATGCAGCAAACGCCCACCAAGCGCACGAGTCGTCTCCTGTGGGTCCGCCAGGGGAGTACTGCCACCGAGCGCTGATGCTCCGCTCATAGACCTCCGGGCTGACTGCCGGCTGCTCGTCCTCGGAGAGCCTCTTCCCGGACTGCACGTGCTGCCGCCAAATCGCACCGACGTGTGAGATCAGGGCCTCGGTGCTATGGTGGGCGGCACCCGGTGTCTCGGGCCGCAGCACCACCGTGATGTCGCGGTTGCAGGCCAGGATCTGGATGGCAAGCCCTCTGGTAGCATATCTCGCGGTGAGGTAGTCATAGCCGTCGTACCCTCCCCTCACGCCACGAACGCGCTGCGCCAGGTCAACGGGCACCAGGCGCGGCGCCAGTATTGCCAGCGCCCACTCTTCGAGGTCTTTACCGTACGGCCGCTCCGGAAGGTCGATCTGAGCTTGAGGCCAGGTCAGGTTGGCACGCGTCTCGTCTGGTACGCCGCCGAGCGAGGCCTCGGGCACTATGATGAAGCTCTCGTCGAGCGTGGAGACCTCATCGGGAGTGGGGCGGGCCGGATCTGGGGGCTGGGCCAGCGCAACTGCGCCGCCCAGGGCCGCGAATGCCACAACGGCCACCCCGTAGGGGCGGCGGGGGCGACCACGGACGGGCACCCGGTCAGCGTGATTCACCATGGAAGCGGCGCTCAAGAGAGATGCACGAACGGTTACAACTGCGACCTACGTGAGTGAGGCGTCGTCGCCCGCGATCAGCGGATCGACGGTGCGTGCTTCTTGACGGCACTCTATGTAGGGCGTCCTACCGAGGTCCCCGCCTGGATGACCTGGGAGGTAATCCCTCAACTTGACCCACTCTTCGTCTGGCACCATGGCCTCGCGCGTTTCCACGGCGTTCCGGTCATTGCCCGCAGTCTGTAACCACTCGCGCCCCGGGTCATTGGGGTCGTACGGCGGGTCCGCGTCATCTCCCGCCCACTTGTCAAACACCTCCTGAACGAAAGGCTGAGCGGCACCCACCTCTTCGAGCTCCTCCTCGTTCTGGCGCAGCAGCCAAGTCGGTATTTTGGACAGCTCATCGACCGAGTCCAGTGACGCCCACATTTCGTGGTCGGTAGTGTTGAGTGAACACACGTAGGTGTTGCTGCATACCTTGAGCTTCCAGTCCGAGTCGAGATCAGTGGCGAAGATGTAGTTGTACAGCGCCGTGGTCGACTGCCCAATATCAATCGGGTTGGAGATGTAGACGAGCCCACCGCCACCCCCCTCGTAGGTCGTGACAAGGCTGCTGTCGGCATTGAGCTCAACCGGAGCGTAGAGGTCCAGGGAAGGCGATACCTTGAGCACGGCCGAGAGGTGGGTCTTAGTGTTCCGTGTGTCGTAAAAGGGATCGTCCTTGGTGGGGCTGACGAGGGTGTTGTAGATCGGGTCCACGATGGCAGGTCCGGTGAGGCCAGGAAGGTCATTGTCTGGGTCGGCATCATCCTCGTTCTGGGTGTAATGGATGTCGTGGTCATCCAGCGCGCTGACCTTGACGGTGTTTGGCTTGAGCACGTCGACCTGCTTCTCTGCATGGGCATCCTCGGCATCGTCAGCCAAGGCTGCATTGTCCGGGACGTCGACGGTGATGGTGACCGCCGCCGGGTACGGAGGGGCCTTCCAGGCGAAGGAGCTCCCCGTGTGGGTCGACGGCGTGCCTGCGCTCGCGGTCCATTCGGCAGCGGCCAGGTTCAGGCCATCCTCCTCGTACTGCGTCTCGGGCGGGCACGTGCAGTCGCGTTCGTCCTGATCCCCGCCGCTGACGCCGAAGGTCATGCAGTAGTCCACACAGATCTTGGGAACCTCCGGCTGACCCGGGCTGATCGTGCAGTACGGCCCTCCGTTGGTCTCCCATGGGTCACAATTCTCAGCAAAGGCAAACGAGCCTAGTGGAAGAAGCATACAGAGGACCACAACGAGAGGAAGGGCCTTGCTAACAATACGCAGCCAGAACATGATACTCCCCTCCCTGTTCACTCGCATTAAGGGAATTCTACCACCAGCGGCGTGCGCATGTCAAGCAGAATGCATTGCAGACGATTCAAGAATGAAAAAGGGTGGCCTGTGAGTAGCGAAGTCCGCAGATAATGGAGTCGAGACACAGTCAATGCGCTAGGCCCATCGAAACGGGGTGGAGCCAGCTCACCGCGTCGAAGAAGTCGAATACTGCAGGCACAAACGAGGCGGACTGAACCGCGCCCTGGCACAGGCCACTCGAGTATCGCGCGTCAGGTGCGCCAGGTACGAATAGGCAATCTGATGACTCATGCCTGTAAGGAGGCAGACGGAAGATGGCCACGTGGTTGATTGTCAGTCTTGCCGCGCTGGGGCCGGCTAGCACTGCAGGCGGGGCCGAGCCGTTGGTCATGGCAGACTTCGAGCAAGGGACGGGCGGTTGGTCGGTACTGACAAGAAGCAAGGAGCAGAAGAGAGGTGGCGAGTGGTCGGGCAAGTGGAGTGACACTGTCAAGGAGCCCCAGGTCGAATGCGGAGTGGCCGATGGCCTGCTGCTCGAATACGCGGGCGTACGGTTCAGCCTGTTCTCCGTTCTCGCGACAGGCGCTCGCCTGGTGTTGCGGGCCGACGCTGATTCGGGTGCGACCGCGAAGCCGGACTACTACGTCTTTGAGTTTGTGGTGGACTGGGAGGGTTGGAAGGAGTTCGACGTGCCCTTGCACCGCATGCGGCGAGCCCGGGAGCCTCGGCCGTTCGGGGAGGTCTCGAAACTGGTTCTTGCAGCGGATTGGTTGGAGAGACCCCGGCCGGGCACAGTCCTCTACCTTGATGATGTCGTCCTCTATCAAGTGAATGATGTGGAGTCTCTGGTCCTCGACGACATGGAGTGGGGTACGTACGGATGGGCGCGGCTGAAGGAGGTGACCGATCCGGTCAAAGAGGGGAAGAAGGCAGGCCTTTGGGAGAACGTGTCCGGCCAACCCAATCTGCATCTGGTGCAGTTGCCAGGAGATTGGAGCGCGTACCAGCAGTTGTGCTTCTCGCTGTATGCTCCCGAGGCTGGCGGCTCGGTACTGACACTGCTGATCAAGTCGGAGAATCCGCAGACGGATGGCTGGGATTACTGGAAGTACGGCATCCTCTTGGACTGGGCTGGGTGGCGAGACTTCCGAGTGCCCCTGAAGCGTCTGCTGGCAGTACGGACTCCCCTTGGCTGGGATCAGATCACCGGTATGAGTTTCTCGGCGACGTGGGACGAGGCGAAGCCTCCTGAGATGGACCTCGTCTTGGACAACGTGTTCTTGACACCGGGACCAGAGCCCGGTGGGCCGCTTCTCCTGGATGACATGGAAGCTGGCACGCACCAGTGGGCGCGGCTGAAGGAGGTGACCGATCCGGTCAGAGAGGGGAAGAAGGCAGGCCTTTGGGAGAACCTGTCTGGGCAGCCGGATCTGCACCTGGTGCAGTTGCCAAGTGACTGGAGCGCGTACCAGCAATTGTGCTTCTCGCTGTATGCTCCCGAGGCTGCCGGTTCGGTACTGACACTGCTGATCAAGTCGGAGAACCCGCAGACAGCGGGCTTGGACTACTGGAAGTACGCGATCCCGTTGGACTGGACTGGATGGCAGGAGTTTGAGGTCCCGTTCCGACGACTGTACCGTGTGAATGACCCCCTTGGCTGGGACCAGATCACCCGTATGAGTTTCTCAGCGGCGTGGGACGGGGCGAAGCCTCCTGAGATGGACTTGGTATTGGACAACGTGTTCCTGACACCCGGACCGGAGCCCGGTGGGCCGCTGCTCCTGGATGACATGGAAGGTGGCACGCACCAGTGGGCGCGCTCAGTGAAGTCGGTCGGCACGAGGAGGGGGCTGAGCATGGCGTTGACCCATGCTTCCGTCACCGGGGCATACGGCCAGTGCTCCGGCAACTCGAACTGAGACGCGGGCGAGGGCCACTCAAGTCGCCCTCGTATGTCCTCAGGCACGTCCTCGGGCGAGGCGTTGGGGACGATGGTGAAGCTGTCGTCGAGCGCTGAGACCTCATCGGGAGTGGGGCGGGCCGGATCTGGGGGCTGGGCCAACGCAGCCGTGCCGCCCAGGACCGCGAGTGCCACGATCGCCACCCGGTACGGGCGACAGCAGCAACGACTAACAGGCACCAAGTCAGCGTGGCTCACCATGGAAGCAGCGCTCAAGAGAGATGCACGAACGCTTACAGCCGCCACCTGTGTGAGTGGGTCGTCTTAACTGGCGACCAGCAGGTCGAGGGTGCGTGCTTCTTGACGGCACTCTATGTAGGGCGTCTTACCGAGGTCCGCGCCGGGGTGATCTGGGCCCCCCTCCAGCCGGACCCCCACGGCGTTTGGCGCCGGCACCTCTGCGAGCATCACTCCGCGGAGATCTCGGCCGGGTATCCCTCGCCCCGAAGCTCGCCGCGCAGGTCGAGGGCCTTCTCCTTCTCGTCGTATCGGGCCACGTTCACCCGATGATACGTTACGCCGTCCACAACGGTCTCCGTGACGAAGGGCTGGTAGCCCTTCCCCCGGAGTTCATCAACCAACCTATCCGCGTTGCCCGACTTGGTGAATGATCCCGCCCGGACCACGTGCTCCCTCGTGCCGCCCTCGCTCGTGCGGGCAGCGCCGGAGGAGGTCGCCGGCTCCGTCTCGGGCTTGGCCTCCGGGGTTGAGGGCTCCGGTTCGGCCTCCTCCTCCCCGGAATCGGCGGGCGTGGCTTCGTCATCCCCCTCATCAGACGCGGAATCATCCGTCGCCGAATCCCGGGTTCCCCGCTCCTTCCCCAACCGCAGTCTCTGTCGATCGCCGATGGTTACAGGGGTGGACTCGACCTCGACGATGGCCTTTTCGGGGGGTTCGTCTGGAACGTCGCTGGCGTCAGCCTCGTCGCTGCCCCCAAAGGCCTCCTCATTGACGCGGCTGGCCAGCTCGTCCGAGGTCAGGACCGACTTCACCTCGCCACCCAGGCGGTCGCCGATCCAGTTCCGTCCGAAACGGTAGCTCCCAAGACCCGCGGCCGCACAGATCACCAGGGTGATGAACCAGAATCCCAACGCCTCAACCACACGACTTCGCCGCTCGGGTGCCGTGGTAGCCATGGTGAACGCATCTCCTTGTGCTGCGATGTATGCAGTGAACGGTGATGTCACAACGGAACGCCGCGGAAGCAGCGTCCGACTTCCGCGACCCTCCACTCGCTTTGACGCAACCCACAACGGGAGGTTCCGCTGCGTTGTGGGTCAAGGAGTGCGGCCCCGGCATTCTACCACAGCGCGCCGACCGGGGCAAGATCCGGGCGCCCGTCCAGCGTGGTCCTGTACCCGGTCTCCGGGGCCCAATCCGCCCGTTGCCGCCTAACCTCGTCTCACGGCGGCTACGCTCCACGCCGGGATCTCGGCGATCACGTGCCCATCGTCGGGGACCACGTCCTGGGGCATATAGCGGAATGACCCCGGCAGGCAAGCGGCCAGTTCATCAGCGATCAGCGCCTCGCCGGTCGCCGCGGCGAACGGCAATCGCAGTTGGATCGGCTCCTCACCGCGATTGACGGCCACTACGCGGCTATCGGAGGCCAGGACGCGCAGCGTCGGCGATGGCGCGCAGTTGGTGGTCCATAGCTCCTCTCCCGCCAGTTGCGCCAGCAACCGGTTGGCGCAGCCGGTCGGCGACACGACATACTGCTCGGCGAACCGGGGGCTGAGCGCTTCGGGCTGCTCGGTCTGGTGAAGCCACATGAAGTGCCTCGTGACGGGGTCGAAGCCCACGTTGTACCGCAGAATCCCGAAGAACGACGTCTCCAGGTCGTGGAATACCGCCGCGTCCACCTCGGGGCGCTCCAGGAGCGTCATCCAGTTCCAGGCATAGCACAGCGCGTGGGCGTGGGTGGCGATGACCGCGTGCGGGTCCCAGAGCTGGTGACGCATGACCGTCGTCTCGGTCACCCAGGTCCGCCGATCGCCCAGTCCCAAACTCCGCTTCTTCTCCTGAAAGCCATTTAGAAAACGCTCCATCTTCAGATCGCCGCCGACAAAGGCCTCGGGGTCGGCCTTTCTCTCCGGCGCGCCCGGTCCGGGCCAGTTGCCGAACGGGTAGTGCACCTGGAAACAGTCGATCCACGCCAGCACACCTGCTTCCCTCAGAATCGGCACAAGCTGGTCCAGCCAGTCCTTACCCATGCCAACAGCGATGACGGGCCTTCCGGGGTCGAGTTGGTGCAGGGCCCGAGCATATCTGGCGACGACTGCCCCGTAGTCCTCGACTGCGCAGTGGGCGAACTCCTCGTTCCCTAACTCCCAGGCCGCGATCGGCGCACCGAGCTCCAGTAGCCTCCGAGCGATATTGACGCCGTAAGCCACCCCCTCCTCGATCTGCCGGCCATCGTAGTATCCGAGCCTCTCGGAGTACGTGCTCGGGACCATCGCCCGCGGGCTGTCACCATCAAGGTAGAACAGGCACGGCAATTCATAGATGAGCTTGATGCCGGCCTCCCGGGCGAAGCCCGCCAGCTCCTCCAACCCCACGAAGGGCTCGGACTGAAGGTGTGAGGGGCAGAGAGACCTGCTGGCCGCACGACTCTCTGACAGGTACCAGTAGGCCGCATTCCCGCCCGGGAAGCGCAGGGCGCGTACGCCTGACTCGTCCAGGGCCCTCGCCAGGTCGTCGCGTTGGCGGCTGACCCCGGCCGCCAGCCCGGGCCGGTAGAACTCAACGTTCGCCGCGAAGTGGAGCTCCGAGACGACCTTCCCCGTCGGCGCCCTCAACGCTACGTCCACCGTCTCTGTTGGGCCGGCGCCCGTCTGTGCGGACAGGAGCCCCAGCCCGATCGTGATATGGACTCGCAGGGCGATGAGGCTCATGTGCGGCCGGCTCCCTGGCATGGAAGGACCCCTCCCTGCCCGCGGTTCCAGGCGGGCGGCGTCAGAAGGAGGTGCTGCACGGGCAACGAAAAGGGGGATATCCGTGTTGGGCTAGGTAGCCCCATTGGCTCCAGTTCCCGGGAGATGCGAGCATGTCCTCGACTTCGGACCGCAGATTGCCGAGACCGAGGGCGCCCCTGCCCGAATGGCTCAAAGTCAAGTGGGGCAAGAAGCGTCTCTCCGAGGAGACGCGACGCACGCTCCGGGACGCCGGTCTCAACACCGTCTGCCAGAGCGCCATGTGCCCTAACATCGGCGAATGCTTCGGGGCCGGTACGGCCACCTTCCTCCTCATGGGCGACCGTTGCACGCGCGACTGCCGCTTCTGCGCGGTACCCCACGGGCAGCCCGCTGCGCTGGACCACGATGAGCCACGGCGGATCGCCGAGGCCGCCGACCGAATGGGCCTGCGCTATGTCGTGCTGACCTCCGTCACCCGCGACGACCTGCCGGACGGGGGCGCCTCCCACTTCGCTCGTGCCATCCAGGCGATCAAGACGCGGCGACCCGGCAGCCGGGTCGAGGTCCTCGTTCCCGACTTCCAGGGCGATGCCCGCTCTCTCGAGAGCGTCCTCCGCGGACGTCCCGACGTGCTCAACCACAACATCGAGACCGTGAGGCGCCTGCAGTCGCAGATCCGCCCGCAGGCAAGCTACGAGGTGTCCACCGGGGTGCTGGTGCAGGCCAGGCAACTGGCGCCCGACATACCGACCAAGTCCGGCCTGATGGTCGGCCTGGGCGAGACTGATGACGAAGTGGTGGACGCCTTGCGGGATCTGGCCGAGGCCGGTGTCCGCATCGTGACGATTGGTCAGTACCTTCAGCCATCGTCGAAGCACTTGCCTGTCCAGCGCTACGTCCACCCCGACACCTTTCCCCACTACGAGCAGGCAGGGCGAGCGCTGGGCTTGAGCGAAGTGATCGCCGGGCCCTTCATCCGCTCTTCGTACCATGCGGAGAGCGCGGCTGCGAGTATCGGGCTCTAGCCCACAGCATTCGCGACGCACTGACGGCCGGGCCTCCGTACAGGGTCCAGGAGGCCGCTACCCGGCTCCCTCCGGCCTTCTGCAGCAAGGCGATGAACGCGACCGCCTACTGCGTGGCAGCCAGGCATACACAACGGGAGTTTTCTGCCGGATGGGTGCGGGGAACCGGGACTTTTACAAAAGAGCGGGTTCACCGCGACGTCCGCCGTGAATAAACCGGTCCAGCGCCGCCGGAGCGGCCCAAGGCCGGATTCCGCCTGGCCAGGTGTGCACCCGGGGCACTCATGATCCGTCGCGGCTTCTGTATCGCCTTCGTCGTCCTGGTTCCGCTCGCCGTCGTCCTGATTGCGGGCCGGCCGATCGTGACCAGTGACCGCTGGGCCAAGCGCCGCCTCCACGAGCTCCTCACCATCCAGGCAGCCCAGACCCTCAACGCCGAGGTCTGCGTCGGCGGCATTGAGGGTCACGTCCTTACCGGACTGAAGATCGTCGATCTCGCGATCTCAGAAGGCACCAGCCTCGCCGAGAGCACGCTCGTCTCCGTGGACGAGATCCATCTGGATTACGACCTGTGGCCCGTCCTCAGGCGCGAGATCCCGGCGCTCGAATGCGTCAATGAGGTGCGCATTGTCGGCCTGCGCGGCAAACTGTCCAGGGATGCCGAGGGAAGGTTGAACATCCAGCGCTTTCTGGACCTCCGAAAGCCCAGTAAGAAGCCCCCGACCGCCCGTTTCAAGGGACGTATCGTCCTCGAAGATGCGATGGTAAGCTACAGCGACCAGGCGGAGACGCCGGAACTCCTCCGCGGCCTTGACCTGCTGATCGGGAGCATCGATGCCACGGCCGACTTCGCCAGCCCCGATGTGATCGAGTGCGACCTCGCCGCCGAGGGCCTCCGCGCTCCCTTCGAGCGACTGGAGGCCGCCGGCCGGGTGGGTCTCGCGGACCAGGCCGTGTGCGCGCGCGGCGTCCTCGTCGGCGTTCAGGTTCCGCCGCTCTATCAGAGGTTCGTGGCCAACCCGGCCCTCCGCGTTGTCTCGGGGCTGGTCGACGCCGAAGTGGACGCCTGCTTCATCCCCGGGGACCTCTTGCACTACGCGGTCACCGGGCATGCCTACCAGTTGGCTGCCGATGTCAAAGCCCTCCGCGGGGAGCGTGTCCTCGCCAGCGGTGACTTCACCGTCACTCCCGCAGGGGTCAGCCTGCCCCACGTCAGCCTTTCCGCTCTCGGCAGCCAGGTTGCGGGCTCCGGTGCCGTCTTCGACCTGTCCGACCCGGCCGTGGACATCCAGGCGACCGCGCGAGAAGTGGACCTGAAGCGTTGGGCGGCCGTTGCACCTGAGGTCGCCGAAGCTCTGCCGGAGATCACGGGCGCCAGGGCCGCGCAGCTCGCGGCCCGCATCACCGGCCCGATTGCATCCCCGGACATCAGGGCTGCCGCCGAGTTCCCGGGCGAGATGGCCGTCGTCTACCCGATTCCGCGCGAGCCGCAGGCTCAGGGCGACCCGGCCGAGCAGGCAGTGCTCAGGGCCGCCGGTGTGGGTCTCTCAGCAGCGGTGGCCGTGCCCGACGTCCCCGCCCGCGACGTCAAGGCCCGCCTGTACGCCGACGAGATCCGCATTAGCGACCTCGGAGGGCTCCTCCCCGAGCAGGAGTACCTCAAACAGGTCGAGGTAGAGCCCCTCCGCAATGTCTCGGCCGAGCTCGTCTACTCGCGCGACACGCCCGCCACGGCGGGTCGGCTCGAGGTCGACCGAGTGCAGACGGAGCACGGGCCCGTTGAAGGGCTCGACGTCAAGTACGCCCTGGTGGACAGGACCATCCGGGCGCGCGCGTCCGCTGAGAGCCTGCTCGGCGCCCAGGTCCGCGCCGACGGCCTCGTCAACTTCGCTGAGAGCCCCGCGAGTATCTATGCCGAGTTCGACGCGGATGCCGTCGATGTGGCTACGGTCGCTGCCATCGCCGACCTCGATGACATCGCCGTCGGCGGCCTCCTGTCGGCATCAGGCGTGGCGGCGATAGAAGGAGACGACATCCAGGCCGCGGCTCAGGTGACCGGCCGCGGGCTGGCGTTCGAGGGCATCGAGGTCGACCGGGCTGTGGCCAACGTCGGCCTCACCCCCGATGGTGCGGATATTCGGTACCTGACCGCCACGAGCCCCCTGGGAGTCCTGTGGGCCAGAGGTCAGGTGCCCTTCGACGGACCGATCGACGCCGAGGTGGCAGCCGCCGGCCTCTCGCTCGAGCAAGTCCAGGAGATCATCGACGAACGCCGAGAACAGGACGAACCGCCCTCCGAGAGCGAGGAGAGCGGCCAGACAGCCGACCAACTGCGTCTGAAGGGCACCGCCTTCGTCCATGGGTGGGTGAAAGGGGAACTCGAGTCCCCCGAGATCAAAGCCGACCTGGCCGCCTTCGAGGTCGGTGCTGACAAGTGGACCGCTCCCGTATTCACCGCCTCGGTGGCCGGCCACCCACAGAGCGTACGAGTAACCAACGCTCTCGTGCGGAGAGGCACGGCCGTTGCCTCAGCCGAGGTGTCCCTGTCGGAGATCGCATGGCCGCCCGGCAGCTTCTTCTCCGATGAACACCCGCCCCCTGAGGACTCGCCGCCAGAGCCGCCGCCGTTCGATGGGAAGCTGAACGGCTCCGTGCGAGTCGCCGGGTTCGATCTGTCTCAGCTCGGCGAGTTCGTATCGCTCCCCGATGGCCTCCTTCTGGCCGGCCTCGTCGAGGCACCGCAACTCGGCATCGGCGGCACCTTGCAGGCCCCCCGGATCGAGGGCGAGATGTCCCTGAGCCACGGCAAGGTGGCTCTGCTGGAACAGGACATCGCCGTCGGGCCCCTGGCTCTGGACGCCGACCTACTCGCCAGCCCCGACGCCCTCATCCTCCGCAACGCGTCGGCGACCTCTCGTGCGGGTGAAGTCGAGCTGGCGGCAGAGCTGAGCGGCTGGGGCACCGAAGAAGGCATGCACGTCTCCGGCACACTAAGCGGCCGGGAGTTGCCGCTTGCCTCGTACACGCCGGCCGAAGGCCTCCTGGGCCGGATCGACGGCGTGATCGACTCGGTAGAAGCAAGCGTGGCCGGCCCACTGGCAGAGCCGTGGCCCGACGTCTCCGCGAAAATCAAGGCCGCCCAGGTCCGGCTCGGCCGCCGCCAGATCCAGGACCTTTCCGCCAGGCTCTCGCACAAGAGCGAGTTCGGCACGCTCGAGGCCGCCAAAGTGAACTGCCGCGCTGCTGGGGGCGAGATCTCCGTGCCCCTCGCGAGCTACCGGCTAGAGGATGGCAAGCTCTTCGCCGACGCGGCGGTGACCGGCCTGGACGCCCGGGAGCTGCTGTTCTGGGTGGCCGACCTGGCCGCGCAGGGACGGGAAGGCGCGGAGGCCGCAGAGACGCCCGACCGGCTTCGCGGGCTCGCCCACCGCCTGCGCGGACGCCTCAGCGCCGACAAGCTGATGGTCGGCGGACACCTCGACGATCTGTCCGGCAGAATCAAGGGTCTCCGGACACAGGGCGCCCGCCTGGACCGCAAATCCGTGCCCGATGTACAGGTCGCCTGCGACTTCGAAGGGCTCGCGCCCGTTCCGGCGGCAGACCTCGATGACACTGCAAACCCGTCCCCGTTCGCTCGCCTGCATCTGGACAACATCGCCGTCAACAGCACCATCGAGAAGGGCCGGCTCATCGCCGAAGGCAGCGTCCACTGGGACGGTGACGTCGCTCTGACCGCCGAAGCCGACCTGATCCCTGTACGCGCGATTGAGCCCTGGCTGCCCCGCGGGATCGAGTTCGACGGCGAGATCGCCATCACGGCCCGGGCCCACGGCCCCGCCGGCGATCCGCAAATCCGGGCGTCCGTTAACGTTCTCAAGCCAACGCTGGCCGGTCTAGATTTCGACCTGGTCGAGGCGACACGCATTGACGTGACACCCGACGCGATCGTGATGCTCGGAGGGAAGCTCAAACGAGGGTCGCACGAAGTCACGCTCGCCGGACAACTGCCCTTTGATCGGCAGTCACTCCGTTTCAACGCCGAAGGCCCCATCTCGTTCGACGCCCGGATCAGCGAGCTGCCCCTGCAGACCCTACTGGAACTGACAGAAGATTTCACGGCCGAGGGTGACGAGGCAACGGGTGTGGGCGCCTTCTGCCGCCAGTGCGAGGCCGACGGCCGACTGACGGCTTCGCTGAACGTGTCCGGCAAACTCGCCGAACCAGAGGTGCGTGGCTACCTGTCCGTGGAGCGAGGGGCCACCTTCCGCCTCGCTAACTGGCCTGCGGACTCCTCGGTAGAGGACATCTGGGTTGACGCCATACTGGGGCCCTCGCCGACCGGTGTCGGCTCGATGATTGAGACTCTCAACGCTCGAGGACGTCTCGACAACACCGAGGTCGCCCTCACGGGGCGGGTCGAGCTGTCCCACTTCGCCCCCGAGGAGCTGCTGGAGAACCGGATCGAGGAGATCGTGCTCACGGCCAAGGCCGACCAGCAGCAGCTGCCCGGCGGGACGCGCGCCAGGAACATCGATGCCGTTGTCCGCGCCTTCACCGACCCCACCGGCTGGCATGTCGTCAAGATCGACCGGGCCAGCGCACAGCTCGGGCGCGGCGAGGCGCGGCTCACCGGGAGCGCCCTCATCGACACGCTCCGGCTCGACGAGCTCGGCCATGTTCCCTGCAATCTGCGACTGCAGATGACCAAGGCCGGCCTCTCCTACGACAGTCTCCTCAAACGCGCTCAGGTGGACGGCGTCATCGTGGCCCGCAAGTTCGCCTCCCGGACCGCCAGGCCGCTGCCCGCCTGGTTCCTGGAGGACCGGCCCCCAGACGCGCCGACGGAGCCGGGCGCTCCGATCCGCATTGTCTCGCTACCGATCGACAGAGACTCGGGCAAAGGGCGCATCACGGTCACCCGGGCGGCCATCGGCCTTCCCCCCAGGAAGGAACCCGCCGACGAAGAGGCCGCAGCAGAGCTGCCGCCCGAGGCCGGCGAGGCGTTCGTCATCTACGGCCTTCCCAGTACCTTCCCCGCCCCCGAAATCGACGTGTCGGTAGCCATCGGCAGCGGCGTCAAGCTGAGCACCCCCGTCGTAACGGCCGACGTGGTTCCGGATCCCGAAGCGATCCGCATCGCCGGCACGCCGCAAGCCCCTCACCTGGAGGCCAGCGCGGCCCTGCGCAGGGGGCAGTTGCGCCTGCCTCGCGGCAGCCTCAGAATCCCGGAGGCCAACGCCGCCGTCGCCATTCAGGCGCCCCTCTGGCTGCTCGACACCAGGCCGCTCAAGCGGCGACTCGAGATCACAGGGAACGTCTTCGCCCGTGCGGAAGGTACCGTGACGGGCGTGGTCGAGCAGGACCGTCCTGCCGTACCCATACAGGTCAAGCTGGAGCTCTCAGGCCGTCTCCCTCCCAAGCGCCTCACCGACCTCGTGCACGTCTCCTCCTCGCCACCAATGAGCGAGCCGGACATCTTCGAACTCCTCGCCCTCGGTCCGGTGGGGGCTGGCGGCGAAGTCGCCGCCAAGCCGCTTACGGCGGCCCAGGAGATGCTCGCAGAGCTGGTCGCCAAGAACGTGCTCCAGGGAGTGCTGCAGCCCCTGGAAGAGGAGCTCACCGAGGCCCTTGGTCTGGAGGAGTTCGAGGTGATCGTCGGCCTCGACGAGGCGGTGGAGGTCCGGGTCGGCAAGTACATCGTCGAGAACCTGCTGGTGTCCTACCACCGTACCGCCGGCGGCCCGGAGGATGAGTTCGACCTGCGCCTCTCATACAACGTCAAGGACCGGTACCAGGTGACCTACCAGACCGACGAGCGCGCGCGGCAGCAGGTCAACCTCGAATACCGCTGGCAGTTCTGAGTGGGCCCCTCAACGCGGAAGGGCACCGAGACCGCCAGGGCGAACGACTGCCCGGAGAGAAGAAACCAACTGGGCACGCGCCTGTCTAACCGAGTGACCGTGCCCCGCCCGGCATGAGCGGGATACAAGGACAGCTTCAGACCTTCGGCGGAGCGGACCCGGCTGACGAGCGGCAGCGGGAATTCCGTGCCCTTGTTGCCGAGTACCACGTGAAGGTCTACAATCTTATCTACCGCTATATCGGCGACGCACACGAGGCCGAAGACCTGACCCAGGACACCTTCGTCTGCGCCTATCGCGCCTGGTCAACCTTCCGCGGCGATTCGGCCGTCTTCACCTGGCTCTATCGCATCGCGATAAACCTCAGCAAGAACCGTCTGAAGCAGCTCAGGCGACGACGCTCTGCCGAAGCGGTCTCACTTGACGAGCCCGTGACCGAGGACGGGGACGGGGACGGCATCGAGCGCGAGGTCGAGGACTGGTCCCTCTCCCCCGAGAGAGCCCTGGAGAACAAGGAGCTGGGTCTGTTCCTTGCCGCGCAGGTCACTCGCCTCCCTCCCGACTTCAAGGAGGTCGTCATCCTGCGCGACTATGAGAGCCTCTCTTACCAGGAGATCTCGGACATCGTTGGCTGCTCGGTGAAGGCGGTCAAATCCAGGCTGTTCAGGGCGCGTACGATCCTGCGCGATCGGTTGCAGCGGTACTTGCGGGCATGAGACCGGTGCTCGGGAGCAGGTCCTATGCCGGTGCGCGGCGAATCAGCTCTGCCCCGCGCATCCGAGGGGCGAGACGTAACCTGGATCGCAAACCAACCTGCCGCGGGCCCATGCAGTAAGGGAGCGGAGAAGATGATTTCCCGGCATCGAATGTCTCATCCGGCACTGGCCATCCCGATCGCCCTGGCCCTCGGGTTGGCGTGCCAGACGGCATGGTCACAAGCCAACACAATCGCCGACATCAAGGTGGAGGGATGCCGGTTCGTATCGCCGGACGGGGTGCTGGCCGCGATCAACAAGTTCATCAAGGTCGGCGATCCCTTCGATCCGCAATCGGCCGAGGACCAGGCGAAGCTCGAGAGCGCCCGGCGCGCCGCAATCGAGCTCGGGTTCTTCGAGCGCGTTGCGGCGACCGTTCAGCCCGGCGATCAGGGCATTACGCTTACCTTCTCCGTGGTCGAGAAGCAGCGAATCGAGAGGATCACCTTCGTCGGGAACACCATCTTCACCGATGATGAGCTCCTCGACGTCATCGTCAGTCGGCCCGGACAGATCATTGACAACACCACCCTGAGCCGCGATGCCCGGCACATCGAGGAGTACTACGGCGACCACAGACGAATGGCGGCGGTCCTCGAGGCCGGCACCGACCGCTTCGGCGTGGTCACCTTCGTGATCAGCGAGAGGCTCATCGAGGGTGTCGTCATCGAGGGCCTGAAGAAGACCAAGCTCTTCGTGGTCAAGCGCAAGGTCAAGGCCAAGCCCGGGGACGTATTGGACGAAGAGGCCATACAGAACGACATGCGGGCCATCTACAACCTCAATCTGTTCGACGACGTCAAGGTCGACTTCCGCCAGGGCGTCAAAGACCCGGAGCGCGGAACCATCGTTGTCTTCGTGGTCAAGGAGAAGCGTACCGGCACCTTGACCGCGGGCATTGGGTACAGCTCCATTGAGAGCTTCGTCGGCATCGTCTCGGCGCAGGAGACCAACTTCCGGGGCCGTGGTGAGCGCATCAAAGCGTCGATCGAGTTCGGCGGCCGTGAGAGCTACGAGCTCGGGTTCTACGAGCCAAGCCTGGACAGAGCAGGCACGACCCTGGATGTCAATGTTTTCGATACCGAGCGCAGGCGGCAGTTCCTCCCGGGTGGCTCCTTCAGCACGGCCAACCGCGAGTTCGACGAGCGACGGAAGGGCTTCAATCTCACGCTCGGCCGTCCCCTGAGCGATGACCTCTCGGTCAGCGTGCGAGTCAGGCAGGAGCAGATATCCGACCCCTTCTTCCAGGTCTCCCGCACGATATCGCCGGGCGCCGGGGCCATCGGGACCCTCCAGACCTATCCCCCGGGTTTCGGCGGACGCCGCAAGCGCATTCCCGGTTCGCCGTCGAACCCTGACCTGCGGCCGGATCGCCCCGAACCGGGCGACACCCTTCTACCCGTGACCGTCTTCGCACCACTGGCCGAAGAGGATCTCTCAAGCGTGACCCTGGGCGCCATGATGGACACCCGCGACATCATAATGGACCCCACACGCGGAGGCTTCAACTCGCTCTACCTCGAGCAAGCCGGGATCTTCGGCGGCGACAGCGACTTCACCAAGCTCTCTATTGATCTGCGGCGCTATCTCAAGGTCACGCCCCGCAAGCACGTGGTCGCCGTCCGCCTGCTGGCGGGGACCACGGTGGGAGACGTCCCGCTGGTCGAGTCGTTCACCGTCGGCGGCGCTTATACACTCCGCGGCTATCCCGAGGACCGATTCCGCGGCGAGAACATGGCGATCTTCAGCGCTGAGTACCGTTGGCCGCTCACCAAGCAGATCACCGGTGTGGGCTTCGTCGACATCGGCGATGCCTGGGGCGGCAAGTTCCCCACCAAAGTGCCCGGGTTCGTCATCCCGGCGGAGCACGAGAGTTTCGACCCCAACTTCGGCGTGGGAGCAGGGGTGCGCCTGAAGACGGGGTTCGGTACTCTCCGTCTCGATATGGGTCGAGGGGATGAAGGCTCTGAGGTACATCTCAGCTTCGGTCACACATTCTGACCGCCCCACCCCACGATTCCGCCTGACTACCAACGCCCCGGTTGGCTCCCCGAACCGGGGCGTTCGCTTGCTCGGGCATCACCCCGTGGGCTTCCCGGCGCATGTGACCGGAGGGGTGCGGGGAGCCGGCTCTCTTCCAGAAGAGCGGCCTGCCCGCGGTCTTCCTCGTGAACAGGCCGGGCCGCTCTGCAGGCCCCGAGCCCCCGGCCAGCGAATATCGTTCCCCGTCGAGATCCGAAGGAGGAGCCCTGCGTCTTGCCTTCCGTCAGAGCATGGTTTGGCTGCCCCGAGTGCCACTACGTAACCCGCACCGACAGTGACCAGCCGGGTGACTGCCCTCAGTGCTCGGGCCGACTCGCCCGCCTTGATGTCGATTGCCCGTCGCCGCGGCTGGCCACGCGCATTCTACGCCTCGCCGGGTACCTGGCGGACCAGGCAGTCATGGGCGTGATTCTGATCCCGGCCCTGTATGCGGCCGGCGTGATGGAAGCCCGCGAGCGCTCGGGCATCGGCGTCTTCCTCTCCGCCTTCGGTTGGGCCAGCATCGCCTTCCTGGTCTACTACATCGTCCCCACCGCGCTCTGGGGGCAGACCTTGGGGAAGCTGCTCGTCGGCACCAGGGTGGTCGGCCCCGACGGTCGTGCGCCCGGCTGGGGACGGGCGCTGGTCAGGGGGATCGTGGCCTCCCTCGCCGATCTGCTGGGCAACCCGCTCGGACCGGGCGTCTTCGATCCGCTGTGGCTCGTATGGGATCGGCATCGCCAGACGCTGCATGACAAGGCCGCGGGGACCATCGTCATCGTCTCGCGCGCGCGACGGCCGGTGGTCATGCTCATTCTCTCCATTATGCTCGCCGCGGCCTCTCAGGTCGGGCTCGTCTTCGCGGCCATCCGGCCGTTCATCATCCAGGCCTACTACGTCCCGTCCGGCTCGATGCACTACACGCTGATGGAGAACGATCGGCTGCTCGTCAATAAGCTAAGCTACCGGTACGGCAAGCTCCGCCGCCGCGACATCGTCGTCTTTCGGCCGCCGGACTACGTGTACGGCCCTTGGGCCGCGAACAGCAAGCGCGAGGACTTCATCAAGCGCCTGATCGCCCTGCCCGGCGACATGGTGGAGGTCAAGGATCACCGGCTGTTCATCAATGGCTACACCGCCGAGGAGCCGTACCTGGCGGACAGGTACATCGAGTACACCTGGGGCCCGGTCACCGTGCCGAAAGGCCATGTGCTGGTGTTCGGGGACAACCGCAACAACAGCAACGATTCGAGCAAGTGGACAGACAACGGCGATCCGGCTCCCTTCCTGCCCATCGAGAACATCCGGGGCCGAGCGTTCTACCGGTTCTGGCCGATCCCCAGAATGGGCGACCTGGGCGGCTTCAGGGAGTGGGCGAACGCCATGATGGAGTAACGTCATGTACCCACTGACCGCGATGGCACTCATACTCTCGGCCCTACCCGCTCAGCAAGGGGGTGGCGAGGTGGAAGTCCGGCCGCCTGATGCCGACGCCATTCAGTGTCTGGGGATGTTCGGGTCACCCGAACATCTCTGGAAGGCGGGGGCTCGGCTCTCAGACTACCATGTCAACGCCGTCTTCATCGGCCATGGAGGGCTGTCGGACGATCTGATCCGCCGTTGTCACCGCGAGGGCGCCAAGGTCTACGCGGAGTTCGGCGTGTTCGCGGACGCCGGAACGGCCGAGAAGTACCCCGAACTCTGGCCGATCAACGAGAAGGGCGAGCGCCAGGAGAAGGACGAGTGGTACCTCGGGCTGTGCCCCCATGTGGAATGGTTCCGGAATGAGAAGATCGAGCTGGTCCGGAAGCTCGCCAGGGAGCACGACATCGACGGCTTGTGGCTCGACTTCATCCGCTATCCCGGCCACTGGGAGGTCCACCAGCCGAGGCTCGAGCAAGCCTGCTTCAACGACCCGTGCCTGCAGGCCTTTGAGCGGGCCACCCGTATCCGGCTGCCCGCCGGCGATGCTGCGACGAAGGCGCGGTCCATTCTGGGCGAACACAAGGACGAGTGGACGCGCTTCAAGTGCCAGACGATCGTCGACTTCTGCCGCGATGCCAGAGACGCGCTGAAACAGGAGCGCCCCGACGCGCTGCTGGGCATCTTCTGCGTACCGTGGACCGAAGAGAACTATGATGACGCAATTCACGAGATCATCGCCCAGGATTACGAATTGCTCGCCGAGGTGGTGGATGTCTTCAGCCCGATGTCGTACCACGCGATGTGCGGATGGCCCGTCGAGTGGGTCGGCGAATTCAACGAGTATCTCTGCGGGAAGACCGGGCGCGACGTGTGGCCGATTGTCCAGGCCACCGAGCGCGAGGAGCGCTACGATGACGCTCCGGTCGACGCTGAGGAGTTCCGGAACGCGCTCACCCAGGGCCTCAGCGGCGGCTCGAGCGGCGTCCTGATGTTCCGCATCGTCGATTGCACGGAGGAGAACGGCAAGCTCCGGGTGCTGCAGCATGTCTACGGGGAGTACGCGCGGTGAACGAGGCACAGCCGACTCTCATCGACACCCACGCGCACCTGAACGACGGCGCCTTCAAGCGCGACCGCCGACAGGCGATCGAGCGGGCGCGTCGCGCCGGGGTGTCCACGATCATCAATGTCGGCTACGATCTGGCGACCAGCCGCCTCGCCATCGATCTCGCCGAACAGCACGACGGCCTGTACGCCACTGTTGGCCTGCACCCGCATGACGCGAAGGACCTCAGCCCGGAGCTGCTCGCCGAGTTCAGGGCCCTCTGCACTCACCCGAAGGTCGTGGCCGTCGGCGAGACCGGCCTCGATTTCTACCGCGACCTCTCCCCGCGCCCGAGCCAGGCCGATGCCTTCCGCCGCCTGATCGGCCTTGCGCGCGACGTCAATCTGCCGCTCGTCATCCACGACCGCGACGCCCACGAAGAGGTGCTGACGATCCTGCACGAAGACGGAGCAGCGGAGATCGGCGGCGTCCTGCACTGCTACTCGGGCGGCATGCCCTGGCTGGACGCAGCGCTGAAGCTCGGCTTCGCCATTGGCATCGACGGTCCCGTCACGTACACCAATGCCGACGAATTGCGCAGCGTCGCCACCTCAGTCCCGCTCGATCGACTGCTCCTTGAGACCGACTGCCCCTGGCTCACGCCGAAGAGCCGCGGCCGGGAGCGCAATGAGCCCGCATTCCTGACGGACACCGCGGCAAAGGTCGCGGAGGTGCGCAAGGTACCAGTCGCGCAGTTGGCCCTCGCAACCACAGACAACGCCGAGGCCGTCTTCCCCGGGCTCGCCGTCAGCGGGTGAGGCGAACGCTGCCCGGGGGCCCGCACTCACCGCATCGTGTCGCCAGCGTCTGAACGAGGTGGCTACGAATGGCTGATGACAAGGCTGAGAACCGCCGCGACCTTCTCCGCGGCCTGCCTTCCGTCAACGACATGCTCCAACTCGAGAAGCTATCCGACGCGAAGGCGGCGGCTGGCCGTGCACTGGCCACCAGCGCGATCCGCGCAACCCTCGATCGGGTCCGCAGCGCGGTGCTGTCGGGCGAGCGCGATGAGGTGCCGACTCCCGACGATTTGGCCGAGGCCGTCCTGAAGACCCTCACCGCAATGGCCCGGCCCGCCTGTCGGCACGTCATCAACGCCACCGGCGTCATCATCCACACCGGACTCGGTCGCTCGGTACTCCCCGAGGCCGCACTTCGCGCGATCGCCGAGGAGGCCAAAGGCTACTGCCTTCTCGAGACGGTGCGCGATACCGGTAAGCGGGGCCATCGGGACGCCGCCATCGGCAAGCTCCTGTGTGAGCTCACGGGCGCCGAGGCCGCCACCGTCGTCAACAACAATGCGGCCGCAACGTTGGTCTCTCTCGATGCGCTGGCCAGGGGTGGCGAGGTGGTCGTTTCCCGCGGGCAGCTCGTGGAGATCGGCGGGTCATACCGCATCCCCGAGATCATGGCCCAGAGCGGCGCCATCATGCGCGAGGTCGGCACGACCAACAAGACGCGCCTTCCCGACTACGAGGCGGCTATCAATGAAGAGACCGCGCTGCTCCTGCGCGTGCACGCCAGCAACTTCAAGATCGTCGGCTTCACGGAGCAGGTGCCGCTGGGGGACCTGGTGGAGCTGGGCCGCCGGCATCACTTGCCGGTGATGGATGACATCGGTTCCGGAGCGTTGATCGACCTGGCGCCCCACGGCTTCCCGGATGAGCCAACGGCCCCCCAGAGCGTCGAGACCGGGGCCGACATCGTGTGCGCCAGCGCCGACAAGCTGGCCGGCGGCTGCCAGGGAGGCTTCATCCTCGGCCGCAGCGACCTGGTTGGGCATATCAAGCAGAGCCCGCTCTTCCGCGCAGTGCGCGTGGACAAGCTGACGTTGATCGTCCTCGAGACGACGCTGCGTCTCTACCTCGATCCCGACACGCTGCTGCAGACGAATCCGACGCTTCGGATGCTCACTGAGCCCCTTGATCGCGTCGCCCGCCGCGCCTCACGCATCGCCCGTCGCATCCGCAGGGCGGCCCCGCAGGCGAGCGTCGTCGTCAACAGCTCCCAGGCCCAGGTGGGCAGCGGCTCGGCGCCCACTGAGGCGATCCCCACGAAGGTCGTCTCCCTCCGGGTGCCCGGCATGTCGGCCGAGGAGCTGGCCCGCCGCCTGCGCCTCTCCGAGCCCCCGATCTTCACCCGTATCCGCGACGACCGCGTGCTCATCGACGCCAAGACGGTGCTTCCGGGCGAGGAGGCCCTGTTCGGGCAGGCATTCGCGGGGCTCGCCGCGGGAAGCACCGCCTGAAAAGCGCCACATGGCGGGCTGGAAAGCCCGCCGGCACAACGGCTGTCTTCATCGTTTCCGGGTGCCGCAGCGCGGCATGGATGGCTGCCTCGAAGATATGCGTGGCGCAGGCTTCCAGCCTGCGGCCGTTCCCGGGAGCGCGGGCACCCTTGCCGCCTGCGGCGGCCGTCGTCATCTTCCTCGTTTCCGGCTCCGCCCAGAGGGGTCAGCCATCTCCAGGCCCGACGCCGTTCCTCGCACACAGAGGTCGGGGTTCGTGCTCGGTAGAACAAGCCGTCGTCCGCGGTCTGCGCAGGTGATCCCACCCCGGAGTGATCGGCTTGTCAGATCAACGCCTCCTCCCCCTCCGCGACAAGCTCCTCTACACCGTCGGCTACTTCGGCGTCAGCGTGCTGTCGGGGCTGTTCCTGCTCTGGGCCAACTACCGATATGGCGAGCTGTTCACCGGGGCGCAGAAGGCCTGGGTGGGCATCGCGCTGCTCTTCGGGCGCTTTCTGGATGCACCCTCGGACCCGATCGTCGGCTGGTGGAGCGACCGCACCAGGAGCCGCCTGGGCCGCCGGCGCCCCTTCATCGCCTATGGCACGATCCCGCTGATTGTCTCGTTCGCCTTGATCTGGACGCCGCCCGGCGGCATCGACAGCATGTGGAACATCGTCTGGCTGCTGGTCGTGGGGACGACCTTCTTCACCCTCTTCTCGGTCGTCGTGAACCCCTACCTGGCCATGCTGCCCGACATCGCGCGCACCGACGAGGACCGGGTCACGACCTCCTCCATGATCGCCGGCTTCGGACTGTCGGCTGAAGTGGTGACGATGATCGGCGGCTCGATCCTGGCCGGCCTGACGAGCTTCCCCGTCGCGGTAGCGGCCGCATGCGTTGTGGCCTTCGTCTGCCTGATGCTGCCCCTGTTCGTCCGCGAGAGCGCCGCCGAAGAGCAGAAGCCGCCCGAGTTCGGCCTCGTGCGAGCGGTGAGGGAGACACTGGCCAACCGGCCGTTCCGCACCTTCCTGCTCAGCAAGTGCCTCTTCTGGCTCGCGATCCGGACGGTCATCGCGATCGTGCCGTTCTTCGTGGGAGGGGTGCTTGGGTTCGCCGAGGATGATGTTGAGGTCCAGAGCGGCCTGCTCCTGGCCTTCGCCATTGGGCCGGCCTTCTTCTGGTTCGCCATCATGAACGCGCTGGTCCGGCGCTTCTCCAAGAGGCTCGTGTCGCTCGCGGGGCTCGGATCGCTCGCTGTGGCCGCGGGGCTGATGGCGACCGTGGGGCTTCTGCCGATGGACACGCTGACGCACGCGCGAATCCTGACCGCCGCCAGCGGCTTCGCCGTCGCCGTGGTCTTCGCCATCCCCAACGCGATATTGGCGGACCTGGTGGACCTGGACGAGCGCACCACCGGCTCGCGGCGGGAGGCAATGTACTTCGGGGCTCAGGGGTTCTTCGTCAAGATCTCGTGGGGCGGGGCCTCGGCCATCGTCATGGCGGCTCAGGGCGCCTTCGCCGGCGATCCGGCGTTGGCGGCACGCATCTCGTGGCTGGCCGTGGCCATCGCGGCCGCGTTAGCCTTCGCCGCATTCCTGAAGTTCCCGGAAGACGACGTTCTGACCCGGATGGAGAACTCGAGGTAGTCCTGCCTACTCCGTTCGGAACTCGTCGACGCTGATGTACTTCTCGCCCCCGTCGCAGAGGACGGTCACCACGTTCTTCCCCTCCCCCAGCTCCTTTGCCACCTGGCAGGCAGCCCATACGTTCCCTCCGGCCGAGATGCCGATGAACAGGCCCTCTTCCGTCGCCGACCGCTTCGCCGTCTCGAAGGCATCGCCCTCGGACACGGTCATGACTCGGTCGATCACGTCGCGCTTGACGACATCCGGAATGAACCCGGCCCCGATCCCCTGGATCTTGTGCTTGTCGGGCTCAC